>JBEBJW010000393.1:0-6473 GCA_040079715.1 Myxococcota bacterium
AGATGGCGCGGAGCTGCGGCACCGCAATGCCGCCCTGCATCGAGGTCTGGTCGGCCTGGGCCCGGGCCGCGTGCGAGGCGCGGTCGGCGGCGACGAGCAGGTCGGCGATCGCCGCGGCGATCGGGAACCCGGTGAGCTGCTCGACCCACAGGAACTGGCCGTTCGGGTTGATCTCGAGGAACACGTACCGGTCGTCGGGGGTGAGCACGAGGTCGATCGCGCCGTACACGAGGCCCAGGCGGGCCACCAGGCGGCGGCACCGGTCGGCGACCGCGGGGGGCAGCTCGTGCGGGACGATCGGGGTCGACGAGTGGTCGTACCGACGCCAATCGTGTCGGGTGTGGTTCGTCTCCTGCGACCGGATCTCCGCTGCGAACAGCGCCGACCCTACGACCGTGACGCGGAGCTCGACCCGCTTCGGCACGTAGCCCTGGAAGATCGTCGCGTCGTGCCGGGCGGACCGGAAGTACGCGATGTCCCGCGGGGTGACCACCTCGGTGAACCGATTGTAGCGGGGGGCCGCGAACTTGTTGTTGAGGATCTGGTTCGCCATCTTGCTGACGATCCGGCCGTCGTGGCGACGGTAGAACGCGAGCAGCGCGGCGGGGTCGTTGGTCACGAGGGTGTCCGGCACCTCGAACCCGAGCTCGGCCGCCAGCACCAGGTTGGTGTACTTGTGCTCCGCCCGGCGGTACACCGAGCGGGGACCGGGCACCTGGAGCCCGTCGAACGAGTCCCACAGGTCGCGGAACAGCGGCCCGCCCTCCTCGACCACGAACCGACCCATCCACGGCGCCGCGAGGTCGGCGTGGGGGGTCGGCATTCCGGGCCGGCGGTGCCAGATCGCGGTCACGTCGTCGAGATCGATGTCGGGACCGGAGGTCCGCCGGAGGATCCGCGACGGTCGGCCGGACGGGTCCACCCCGAACGCGAGGGACGCGTGGGCGGGGTACTCGGCGCGATCGAACCGCACCACCTCGGCCCCGGCGGCGCGGATCTTCGGCTCGACCGCGTCGGCGTGGAGATCGGTCGGGCTGGACAACACGAGGATCATCGGGTCACTCCCAGGTGGAAAGCCGGCCGACGGCGCCATCGGCCGGCGTGGTCGGCCCGGGGCCGATCGCGCGGAGGTCCCGCCCGATCCGGCCCGGGCCATCTGTCCCGCAGGCCGGGCCCGCTCCCACGGCAAATTTCCCTGACTCGATCATCGGTTGGAGACCGATCATCTCCGCTGGAAATTTCCGTGCGAGCCTCCGGGCCCGGTCCGCTCAATCACATCAGTCGCAGTCGCACCAGTCGTCGCAGTTCGTCGTCGACTGCCCGCTGGTCACGGTCGGGCGGAGGCCGCCGACGGTGCGCCGCAGGTCCTTC
Source organism: Myxococcota bacterium (assembly GCA_040079715.1). Taxonomy (GTDB): domain Bacteria; phylum Myxococcota_A; class UBA796; order UBA796; genus JACKER01. The sequence goes on from JBEBJW010000393.1 coordinate 1,372, forward strand.
GCGTCGATCTCCGAGAACCGCTTGGCCTTCGGGGTCTCCGACAGGGTCGACATCCGGGTCTTGATCTTGCTCATTTCGCTACCCTCCTGGTGTGAGGCGACGCTCGCCTCGGGATACGAATACGTTCTCGACGGTCGCGCTTCGTTCGCAGGTTGTCGCAGGTTGTGCCAGACCCGCGATCTCGCGCGCCGGCAAGACCCCACACGGAGGCGCACGGGCGCCGCGGTGAGGCCCACGAACGACTCAGTCGGTGATGCAGTCACTGTTCAGCGTCACGTCGGCGGTGCTGACCGGCGGCCGGAGGCCACCCACCGCGCGCCGCAGGTCCTTCGGTTCGAGCTCGGAGAACCGGCTCGGCCTCGGGGAACCGTTCAGCGTCTCGAGCCGCGTCCTGATCTTGCCCATCGGACACCTCCTGACGAGACCGTTCCGCGGTCTCTCCCGGAAGATACCGGGTCGAGGCTCGCGTCGAGCTCGCAGGGTGTGCCGAGATGTGCCGAGAGGACACGCTCGCGGCGCCGACCGGATCAGTCGCAGTCGCACCACGAGTCGTTGTTGAACGTGCTCGCGCCGGTGCTGACGGTGGGGCGGAGCCCGCCGACCGCGCGCCGGAGATCCTTCGCGTCGATCTCGGCGAACCGCTTCGCCTTCGGGGTCTCGGACAGCGCGGACAGACGGGTCTTCGTACGGATCATCGAACCCTCCCGGAGGGCGCTCACCGGACTGGCGAGCGCGCATCCACCACGAACCTACGGAACCGCAGGTCTTCGGGGGCTCGCGAACTGTCGCAGGTTGTATCGGTCGCGGATCTGGGCGTCGCCCGCTCCGCGGGCCGGCCTCCCTCCGCGCTCGCGCTCCGCGCTCGGTCGCTGCGCGACTGGCCCTCGGAGGGCCACGCTCCGGTCCGCCTGACGCGGGCCGACGCGGCCCACCCGCCGGCGGCCCCGTCCGCTCGAGGCCCGCTCAGAACGCGTCGTCGAGCCGCTCCACCGTCCACCCGGCGGGGTCGAGCGTCACCACCACCACCAGGAACGCGACCTCGCGGTCGGGCAGCCCGTGGGCCGCGAGCCACGCGTCGCCCGCGGACCGGAGCCGTCGCCGCTTGGTCGCTCCGATCGCGTCGAGCCCGGCCTCGGCGTCGTCCACCGCGCGCGCCTTGACCTCGACGAACCTGAGCACGCCGCCGCGCTCGACGACGAGATCCAGCTCGCCGCCGTCGCCGCGCCAGTTTCGGCTGCGGATCGACCACCCGTCGGCCTCGAGCAGGCCTGCGACGTGATCCTCCGCCGCTCGACCGCGCTCCCATGCGTCGGAGCCGGTCGGAGCCGCCATCTACCGGTTCGCGTTGGCCTTGAAGTCCCGGACCGGCTTGAGGCGGGCCGCCTTCCCGGTGCGGTTCCGGAGGTAGTGCAGCTTGGCCCGCCGGACCTTGTGGCGGATCATGACCTCGATCTTCGGGATGTTCGGCGAGGAGGCCGGAAAGATCCGCTCGACGCCGACGCCGGCCGAAACCTTGCGGACGGTGAACGTGGCGCGGGCGCCGCCGTTCTTGATCCGGATCACGGTGCCTTCGAACACCTGGATCCGCTCCTTGTCGCCTTCCTTGATCTTCACGTGGACCTTGACCACGTCACCCGGCCGCACGTCGACCGTCTTCCGCTCGCGGGCCGCCACCATCTCGGCTTCGAGCTGCTGGAGCAGGTTCACGATGTACCTCCGTCAGGGCGCGATCCGCGACCCGGTCCCTCCACTGCGGAGGTGCGGGAGCGCTCGTCGTCGCGCGCGATTGGTGTTGCGCTGGTGTACACGCCCCCGCTGAGAGAAGGGACGCGGCACGACAGGTGCAGAGCTAATCCGACTCGGACTCGCCGTCAACCGGCGCCGGCGGGGCCCCCAGGGAGGATCGCCCGATGAGGTCAGCACGTCGGGCCAGGGTCCTCGCTCGCGCCTCCGCCCGACGCCAGGCGTCGATCTTCGCGTGGTGTCCCGAGAACAGGATCTCCGGGACGTCGACCCCGCGGAACGATCGCGGCCGGGTGTACTGCGGGTACTCGAGCAGGATCCCGGCGTCGGACTCCGCGAACGACTCGTCCGCCGCCGACGACGCGTTGCCGAGCACCCCCGGGATCAGCCGGGCGGTCGCGTCGACGATCGCGAGCGCGGCGATCTCGCCCCCGGTCAGGACGAAGTCGCCGAGCGACAGCTCCTCGTCGACCAGCGCCTCGATCCGGGCGTCGATCCCCTCGTAGTGGCCGCACACCACCACGAGGTGCGGCAGGGTCGCGAGCCGGCGGGCGTCGACCTGGGTGAACCGGGCGCCCGCGGCGGAGGTGAGGATCACCCGGCTGTCCGGGCGGCGCACGGCGTCGATCGCGGCGGCGACCACGTCGACCCGCATCACCATCCCGGCCCCGCCGCCGAACGGGGCGTCGTCGACCGACCGGTGGCGACCGAGGCCGTGGTCGCGGATGTCGTACACCCCGACCTCGATGTGTCCGGCGGCGGTGGCCCGCCCGAGGATCGAGCCGGACAGCGGCCCGCGGACCAGCTCCGGGTGCAGGGTCAGCACGTCGTACCGCGGCACTACTCGTCCAACGCGCCCGGCGCGAGCCGGACGATCTTCGCGACCGGGTCGACCTCGCGCACGAACTCGCGCAGCAGCAACACGAACACGACGTCGGACCGCTCGCCCCCCGGCCCGGGAGCGGGCTGGACCTCGAGCACGTCGTTCGGACCCGCGGTCTGGACCCCGACCACCGTCCCGACGACCTGCCCGTCGATCTCGACCGTAGCGCCCTCGAGCTGCCACACGTAGAACTCGTCGGCTTCGAGCGCCGGCAGGTCTCGCTTCGCGACCACGATCCGATGCCCGCGCAGCGCGGTGGCGGCCGCCTCGTCCGCGACGTGCGCCAGCCGCCCGATGATCCGCGAGCCAGCGCCCGGTCGGGCAGACAGCGTCGCCCCGGTCCGCGCCCCGTCGGGGGCGACCAGCGTGACCCGGCGCGGCTTGCGGAGCCAGTCGGACTCCGGGTTGTGCAGGTGCAGGCGCACCTCTCCCCGGAACCCGAACACCCCGGTCACCGACCCGAGCTCGATCTCGTCGTCGCCGGTCCCGTTCCCGGGCGGCGACGGCGGATCACTCCTCGGTCCCGCGCGCTCCATGCTGCTCGACGAGATCCAGCGTGGCCTTGCGGCTGCCGGCGGCTGCGGAGAGGATGTTGCGGATCGCCCGGAGGGTGCGGCCCTTGTCGCCGTCCACGCGCTCCCGGTCGTCCGGGTGGACCACCAGCTCGAGCATCACGACGGCCTCGCCCTCGACCGTCTGAAGGCTGACCGCGTCCGGGTGGGACACGATCGGCTCCACCAGGTGCCGAACGAGCGCCTCCATCAGGTGGCCGCCGCGACGGGCTCGGTGCGGGCCTTGGCGATCAGCTTCTGGGCCGTGTCGGTCGGCTGGGCGCCCATCGACAGCCAGTAGTCGATCCGCTCGAGGTTCAGCTTGACCTGATGCGGGTTCTTCAGCGGATCGTACCACCCGAGCTGCTCGATGAACCGACCGTCGCGGGGGGACCGCTGGTCGGCCGCGATCATCCGGTAGAACGGCTTCTTCTTCGTGCCCAGGCGGGTCAGACGGATCCGGACCATGTGCGAAATCTCCTGCCCCGGTCGGCGCCGAGGCGACGGGCCTACGTAGCGCCCTGCCCTGCGACCGTCAACGTCGGACCGCCAGCGCGCCGTCGACGACCCTCGCGCCGAGCCGTCGTCGTCGATCCGGGTCGATCGCCCCGCCCAGGGCCGCGCGGGTCGCCCGCCCGACCAGCGCGTCGACCACCAGCTCCGCCCGCTCGTCGGGGCCGTCCAGCCCGAGGGCAGCGAGCGGCTGGGTCAGCGCGTCGACCCACCCCTGCAGGGCGTCGTGCTTCTCGGCGAGCCCACCGACGAGGGCTCCGTCGCCGGACAGCGCCATCGCCAGGAGGGCTCTCGCGCGCGGATCCTCGTCGATCGCCGCGAGCACCCCGTCGACGAACGCCGCGATCCGAGGCCGCGGCTCGCCGGGCCCGAGACGCTCGGCGAGCAGCGGATCCACAACCATGGGCCACCGCTCTCGGAGCACCGCCGTCCACAGCGCGCCCTTGTCGTCGAAGTGGTGGTACAGCGCGCCCCGGGTCGCCCCAGCCCGGACGGCGATCTCCTCGAGGCGGGTGGCCGCGAACCCGCGCTCGGCGAACGCCGCGAGCGCCGCGTCGACGACCGCCTCTCGGGTGCGCGCGGCGTCGTCAGCCGTCCGTCGGCTCATCCAGCTGCTCCTTGCGCACGAACCACATCCGGCACGTGTCGGCGCTCGCGAACGTGCTCGGTCGCTCGAACCGGACCGGGTGCCGAGCCGGGTCGATCGCGTCGACCCAGTTCAGGTCGAACCGGCACACGATCGGCTGGATCTCCGGGGTCCCGCAAGCCCGCAGCGCCTCGTGGAACAGACACCGACGGATGTGCAGCGTGTACCCGAAGCCGTCGTCGACCGGCCGCTCGAACACCCACGACGGGCCGAACCAGTCACGCTCGCGCGCCCGGCTGGCGTCGACCAGCGCGGCGTACGGATCGGCGGCCTCGTCGAGCATCGCCCGGGTCTGGTCGAGCACCCGCTGGCGAAGCGGCAGGTTCAATGCTGCGTCCACCGCCGACATCGCTGCGGCACGGCCGATCCCGCGCGCCCGCAGCTCGAGGTACGCCGCCGCGGCCAGGATCGCGAACCCGACGTTGCCGTGGTCGAGATCGTTCGCCACCAGCTGGCGCGTCCGCCCCTCGAGCTCCGCGACCCGACCTCGGATCGCGGCGCCGATCCCTTCGTTCCCGGCCTGTTCGAGCGCAGCGATCAGCGCATCGCCGATCCAAGCGGTCCCTTCGCGAGGCGTCATCGTCCCTCCTTTATATACATTCATGAATGTATGTATCGGACACGGACGCCGCGCGCAACCAGGGGGCGCTGGTCTGAGGTGCCACGACGTGGGCCGCATCCACGCCGCCGGGCGGTGGCGCGACCTGTTGGCGGGCCGGATGGCAACGACCCGCGGACGGCCGACGGCTGATCCGACCCCGACCAG
>JBEBJW010000394.1:0-6467 GCA_040079715.1 Myxococcota bacterium
CCCCAGACCCCGCTCACCTCGGCGCAGCCGACCCCGTCGAGGCCCGCGACCCGACCGAACGGCTGCTGGCCGGGATCTGGCAGCAGGTGCTCCGGGTCGGCCGGGTCGGGCTGCACGACGACTTCTTCGAGCTCGGCGGCGACTCGATCCTGAGCCTCCAGATCGCGGCCCGCGCCCACGCCGTCGGGCTGAAGATCAGCTCGCGCCAGATCTTGCAGCACCCGACCGTCGCCCGGCTGCTGGAGGTGGCCGGGGTGGTCGGGGCGCCGGTCCCGGTCGAGCCGGAGCCCGAGCCGGCGGACCCGCTGCCGCTGACGCCGATTCAGCGATGGTTCGCCGCGCTCGACCCGGTCGACCCCCACCATTGGAACCGCTCGATCCGCGTCGCGCTGCAGCGCCCGATCGCTGCAGACGAGCTCGAGGCGGCCCTCGACGCGCTGGCCGTCCGTCACGACGCGCTGCGGCTCCGGTTCGATCGGACGCCTTCCGGGTGGAGTCAGCGGCGCGCGGCGACCACCGCCGTGCCGCTCGACCGGCTCGACCTCCGCGGCGCGCCGGACCCCGACTCGGCGTGGGACCGGGCGATCGATCGACTCCAGGCGAGCCTCGACCTGGCCGACGGGCCGGTGGTGCGGGCCGCCCTGGTGGAGCGAGACGCCGAGCCACCGGAGCTGGTGCTGATCGCGCACCACCTGGTGATCGACGTGGTGTCGTGGACGATCCTGTTGGAGGACCTCGAAGCGACGCTGACCGGCGCGTCGACCGCCGCTCCCGCGGTGTCGTTCGCCCGATGGGCGACCCGCCTGGCTGCGATCGACCGGAGCTCGCTCGGCGACGAGGGGTATTGGCTCGACGACCGGCGCGCACGCGTGGCAACCCTGCCGCTCGACCGTGACGCGCCAACGGATGCCGATGTCCATGGTGACACCGACGTAGTCCACGTGTCCCTGACGCCATCCGAGACCGCTGCCGTGCTCCACGCAGTGCCACCGGTGTACCGGACCCAGGTGGTCGACCTCCTGCTCACCGCCGTCGCCCTCGCGATCCGGGACTGGACCGGCGACGGCCGGGTGCTGGTGGAGCTCGAAGGTCACGGGCGCGGCGAGATCCTCGACGAGCTGGACCTGTCGCGCACCGTGGGCTGGTTCACCTCGGCGTACCCAGTCCTGGTCGACCTGCCCGACGCGACGTCGGGCTCGGGTCCGATCGACGCCCTCAAGGCGGTCAAGGACCAGCTCCGGGCCGTCCCGCGGGGGGGGATCGGCTACGGACTCGCCCGGTACCTCGGCGAGCCTGCCCTCCGCGACCGCCTGGCGGCGCTACCTCGGGCAGAGATCGTCCTCGACTACGTCGGCCAGCTCCGCGCGCCGTCTCCCGATTCCCTGTTCGGCGCCACCCGAGAGCTCGGCAGCTCGTCCCGCAGCCCGCGCGGTCGGCGCCCGCAACGGCTCCAGATCACCGCGGCGGTCCAGTCCGGGCGGCTCGAGGTCGGGTGGGAGTACGCGCGCGCGGTCCACGACCGGACCACGATCGTCCGGGTCGCCGACGCGTTCCTGGCAGCCGTCCGCGCGATCGTCGCCCACTGCACCGCACCCGGCGCGGGCGGATTCACCCCGTCGGACTTCCCGCTCGCCGGCCTCGATCAGCGACGCCTGGACCTGTTGGCCGGCAGGTCCCGCGCGATCGAAGACGTGTATCCCCTGTCGTCGATGCAGGAGGGGATGCTGTTCCACAGCCTGTATGCCCCGGGCACCGGCGTGTACGTCGGCCACTCCAGGTACCAGCTCACCGGACCTCTGGACGTGACCGCGTTCGTCCGCGCCTGGCAGCGGGTGATGGAGCGGCACCCCTCGCTGAGGTCCGGATTCGCGTGGGAGGGGCTGCGGGCGCCGCTCCAGCTCGTCCACCGGGAGCTGCCCGTCCCGATGGTCATCCACGATTGGCGCCGATCGAGCCCCGCTGAGCAGGAAGCGCGGCTCGATGCGCTGGCCGCCGCCGATCGGGTCGAGGGCTACGCGCTGTCCGACGCGCCCCTGTTCCGCCTCCACCTGATCACCACCGACGACGATCGGCACCAGCTCCTGTGGAGCATGCATCACGCCCAGTTCGACGGGTGGAGCATGGGGCTGATCACGCGCGATCTGTGGGCCTGCTACGAGGCGTTCCTCCGGGGCGCGTCTCCGGTGCTCGAGGTCGCCAGACCGTACCGGGACTACGTCGCGTGGCTGGCGGCCCGCGATCCGCGCGCGTCCGAGCCGTTCTGGCGGGCGACGCTCCGCGGACTCCACGAGCCTACCGCGCTCCGGATCGGTGGCGGAGAGGTCGGCGACGGACCGGAGGCGTCCCGGTACCACGAGCGGTCGGTCGCGCTGACCGATCACGAGACGGCGGCGCTCCACCAGTTCGGTCGGATCCATCGGCTGACCTTCGCGACCGTGCTCCAGGGGTGCTGGGCGATCGTGGCCGCGCTGTACGCCGGGACCGACGACGTCGTGTTCGGGTCGGTCGTGTCCGGTCGACCCGAGGCGTTGGCCGACGTGGGATCGATCGTCGGGCTGTTCATCAACACGCTGCCGGCCCGGGTTCGGATCGATCGGGACGCGCCGGTCGTCCAGTGGCTACAGGCGCTTCAGGAGCGTCAACTCGAGGCGCGCCGACACGAGCACACCCCCTTGCAGGACATCCAGCGGTGGAGCGAGGTACCACCGGGGACGCCGCTGTTCGAGTCGATCGTGGTCGACAACACGGCGTGGCGCTCGGACCGGGTCGCGGTGGCCGGGCTCGAGGTCCGCGAGCTCCACAGCTTCGATCAGACGAACTACCCGCTGACGGTGGTGGCTACCCGCGAGCGCGCGATTGGGCTGCTGATCAGCTTCGACGCGGCCCGGTTCGGGTCCGACGCGGTGAGCCGGCTGCTCGAGCACTTGCGGTCCCTGATCGTCTCGGTCGCTGCGGACGACGTCCGGACGGTCGGCGCGCTGTCACCGCTCACCGACACGGAGCGCCGCACGCTGCTCGGCGACTGGCGCGGGCCGCGGTTCGACTACGATCGCGCCGCGCTCGTACACCGGCGGATCGCCGCGTTCGCCGCCCTGACCCCCGACGCGCCGGCCGTGGCGGGCGGCTCGGAGTCGCTGACCCACGCGGCGCTGAACACCCGGGCCAACCAGCTCGCCCATCATCTTCGCGCCCTCGGCGTCGGACCCGACGTCCCGGTCGGGGTGTGCCTCGAGCGTACGCCGGCGGCGGTGGTGGCGATGCTCGCGGTGCTGAAGGCCGGCGGGGCGTACCTGCCGATGGATCACGGGCACCCCCCGGACCGGCTCGGGTTGCTGGTCCGCCACGCCGCGGCGCCGGTGGTGATCACCGAGGCGCGCCTCGTCGACGCGTTCTCCCACGATCGGGTCCAGGTGGTGGTACTCGACCGGGACGCGCCGGCGATCGGCCTCCGACCGACCCACGACCCGAACGGTGACCCCCACCCGGACCACCGGGCATACATCGTGTTCACCTCTGGGTCGACCGGCACCCCCAAGGGGGTCGAGCTGACGCACGGGGCGCTGGTGAACCGGGTCGCGTGGTACGGCCCGGCCTACGGCGTGATCCGGGACGACCGCGCGTCTCAGTTCTTTTCGCTGGCGTTCGACGTCACGGGATGGGAGATCTGGCCGCACCTCGCGTACGGCGCGTCGGTGTGCCTGATGGACGACGACGTCCGGCTCGATCCGCGCCGGATTCAGGCCTGGTTGCTCGACCGTCGGATCACGATCTGCAACCTGCCCACCACCCTGTCGGAGGCGTTGCTCGACCTCGAATGGCCCGAGGACACTCCGCTCCGGGTGATCCAGACCGGCGGCGAGAAGCTCAGGCGGCGGCCGGAGCCCCGGATCCCGTTCCGGCTGGTGAACAACTACGGTCCCACCGAGAACACGGTCACCTCCACCTGGTACCCCGTCGCGACCGACGGACCAGAGGCGCCGCCGATCGGCCGCCCGCTCGGCAACACCCGGGTGTACGTGCTCGATCCGCGGATGGACCTCGCGCCGATCGGGATCGCCGGCGAGCTGTGCCTCGGCGGCGACAGCCTGGCGCGCGGGTACCTGAACCGACCCGACCTGACCGCCGAGCGGTTCGTCCCGGACCCGTTCGCGTCGGGCGAGCGGCTGTACCGCACCGGGGACCTCGTCCGATGGCGTCCGGACGGAGACCTCGAGTTCCTCGGCCGCATCGACCACCAGGTCAAGATCCGCGGCTTCCGCATCGAGCCCGGCGAGATCGAGGTCGTGCTGGCCGAGCACCCGTCCGTGCGCGAAGCGGCGGTGGTGGTCCGGTCCGACGGTGAGCAGCAGCTCGTCGCGTACCTGGTGCCCGACGGACCCGCACCTGGAGCGGATGCGCTCCGCGCCTGGCTGCAGGACAAGCTCCCGGCCTACATGATCCCGGCAGCGTTCGTGACGATGGCCGCCCTGCCGCTCAACAGCAGCGGCAAGGTCGATCACCGCGCGCTCCCCGCCCCGACCGTGGAGGACCGGTCCCAGCGGACCTACACCGCCCCGCGCACCGCGGTCGAGGGGGTGCTGGCGACGGTGTGGGCCGAGGTCCTCGGGATCGACCGGGTCGGGGTGGACGACGACTTCTTCGCGCTCGGCGGGCACTCGCTGCTCGCGACCCGGGTGATCTCCCAGCTGCACGAGCGCCTGGGGGTGGCAGTGCCGATCCGGGCGCTGTTCGACGCGCCGACGATCGCGGGGCTGGCCGCCACATTGGCTACCGGAGTCGCCGCGACCGACCCGCGCTCCGTCCGCGACGCGCCGATCGGCCCGCGCGACCGGACCGTCACGGCCCCGCTGTCGTTCGCGCAGCAGCGCCTGTGGTTCCTCGATCAGCTCGAGCAGGGCGCGTCGGTGTACGTGATCCCCGATGCCCTGGTGCTCGACGGCGTCCTCGACGTGGACGCGCTCCGTCGGAGCCTCGACGAGGTGGTCCGCCGGCACGAGTCGCTCCGCACGACGTACCGCGAGCACGGCGGCGAGCCGGTCCAGGTCGTCGCCGATCACCTGACGATCCCGCTCCCGGTCCGCGATCTCCGTCACCTGCCGTCGGACGACCGGATGACGGAGGCGATGGCGCTCGCCACCGTCGAGGCACGGCGCCCGTTCGATCTCGCCACCGGTCCCCTGCTCAGGGCCGCCCTGCTCCGGATCGCCGACGACGCGCACGTGCTGCTGCTCACCCTCCACCACATCGTGACCGACGGGTGGTCCACCGGGATCCTCGTCACCGAGCTGACCGCGGCGTACACGGCGTTCTGTCGGGGAGCACCGTGCCCGCTCCCGCCGCTCCCGATCCAATACGCGGACTTCGCGGTCTGGCAGCACCGGTGGCTGACGGGCACGGTGCTCGAGGCGCAGACCGCGTATTGGCGTCGGCAGCTCGGGGGCCGCCCCGCCCCGCTCGCGTTGCCGCTCGATCGACCGCGACCGCCGGTCCAGTCGTACGAGGGCGCCAGCCTGACGATCGAGCTGCCGCTCGCGTTGACCGAAGCGCTCGAGGCGCTCGCACGCCGGACCGGCGCGTCCCTGTTCATGACGCTGATCGCCGGGTTCTCGGCGGTGCTGTCGACCTGGGCGCGGCAGACGGACATCTCGATCGGCACGCCGATCGCCAACCGGAACCGGAGCGAGCTCGACCCGCTGATCGGGTTCTTCGTCAACACGTTGGTGCTGCGGATCGACCTGACCGGAGACCCGACCGCCATCGAGCTGCTGTCTCGGGTCCGCGACACCTGTCTCGAGGGCTACGCGCACCAGGACATCCCGTTCGAGCGGTTGGTGGAGGTGCTCCAGCCGGACCGGGACATGAGCCGCTCCCCCCTGTTCCAGGTGATGTTCGCGCTGCAGAACGCAGACATGGGGACGTGGGACCTCCCCGGGCTGACGGCCCGAACGCTCGAGATCCCGGCAGATCGGGCGCCGTTCGACCTCGACATCGAGTTCGTGCGCCGTCCGCACGGGCTGGTCGGCACGGTGGTGTACGCGACGGCGCTGTTCGACGCGGCGACGATCGGTCGGCTCGCCGACCACCTCTGCGGCGTGTACGAGCGGATCGTCGCCGACCCGCACGCGCGGCTGTGGGCGACCCCGTGGATCACCGGACCGGAGCGCGCGACGCTCGACCGGTGGAACGCGACCGACGCGCCGTTCCCCGGCGATCGGTGCGTTCACCACCTGTTCGAGGCCCACGCCGCAGCGAACCCCGACCAGCTCGCCGTCGTCGCCGACGATGGCGTCCTCACCTACCGTGAGCTCGACCAGCGCGCCGACCGACTCGCCCACCACCTCGTCCGCGCTGGCGTCGGGCCAGACCGGATCGTCGCCGTCTGCCTCGACCGCACCCCTGCCCTGATCGTCGCCCTGTTCGCGATCCTCAAGGCCGGAGCCGCCTACGTCCCCCTCGACCCCGCCTAC
>JBEBJW010000395.1:0-6463 GCA_040079715.1 Myxococcota bacterium
ACGCGATCCACGCCCCCATGCTGTGGCCGTACAGCGCGTACGGCGCCAGGCGCAGCGCCGGCCCGAGCCCGACCACCAGCGCGTCGGCGAGGGCGGGGAGGTCGTCGAACGGGCGCTCGGCGAGGCGGGACTCCCGGCCGGGGAGCAGCACCGGGCCGAGATCGACGCCGGGGAGCAGCGCGTCGGACCACTTGCGGAAGTCGACGGTGCCACCGCCGGCGTACGGCAGGCACACGAGCCGCAGCGGGGCGGCGGGGTCGATCGTTCGGAGCCAGGGGCGCGCGCGGTCGGGCATCGCCGGGGGAACTAACCGGGCCACCCGTCGAGCGGCACGAACCGCGGCACGAACGACCCGAACCCGTCGCTGCAGGTGAGCGTGGCGGACCACACCGTGCCTTGGTCTCGGCGTCGAGCTCGGTGAACCCGATCCGGTGTGGAGCCGTCGCCCACCCGGCGTGGGTGCACCTGGGTACGTAGGTCATCCGGTCCGCCGAACGAGCCCCGGGTGAGCGCCGTCGCGCGGTACCCAGCGCAAGGCAGGCGCACCCCGTCCGAGCCCTCGCCCCACGCGCCGGGCGACGACGCGTGGCCTTCCCCCGGATACCCTGTCGCTGCGGGGGCCTGCATGGTCATCGTCATGGCGGCCGCGATGGCGTGTGATCACCCCTCGGCGTGTCGCCGGAGCTGCGACGAGGGGGACTTCGACGCGTGCCTCTCGCTGTCGACCCTCCTGCTCTCCCGGGCCGCGCCAGCGGAGCTCGATGCCGAGGACCTGGCCCATGACTCCTGCAGCCGAGGGCTGGACGCGGCGTGCATCCTCCTCGCGCGGCTCGAGCTCGCACGGGAGGGCATGCGGGACCCCGACCACCGCATCGCGACGCACGACCCGCCGGAGGCGCCGTTCCTCGACCGCTGCTCGGCAGGGGACCTGGAAGCGTGCTCGGCGTTCGCCTCGGAGCTCGGCCCCGAGTACTTCGTGTCGAACGGGCGTCACCCGTCGGATCGCGCGGTGGTCGCCCACGCGTCCATCGTGTCCGGCCTGCGAGCCGCTGCCGTCCGCCGTCCCGAGCTCCTGCTCGCGGTCGGCGACCGGGAGGCGCTCCGGGCAGCGGCGAGCCAGACCCGTGATCTGCTCGTCGCGGGGGAGGACTCTGCGTGGCTGCGGCTCGTACGGGACGGGGAGGTCGACGTACAGCCCGACTGGTCGGGCTACACGGCGGACGGAGTCCCGCTCGTCAGCGCGGTTGCCCTTCGGTTCCACGATGTCCGCTTCGTGGACCCGCGCGCGGCGCGCGAGGCAGAGCAGGCGTTGGAGGCCGTGGAGCTGACGGCCTGCCGATCGGACCCCGCTGGGTTGGGGTGCGCCCGCGCGACCTTCCGGTCTGCGGATCGATTCGCTGCCTGCGGCGAGGAGACCTGTCGCAGCGAAGTGACGGCTCACCTCGAGTCGCTGTGTCGGGCAGGCGCCGCCAGCGCCTGCGCGGGGAACCTCGAGGTCCCGTGCACCACCGGGACCGACTGCCAGGCGGCGTGGGTCCGCGAGCGGAAGCTCGGCGCTCCGGACACCGCGTACCGGAGCCTGAAGCGACTGTGTCGGGGCGATGGCACGCCGGAGTGCGTCGCGCTCGAAGCGGGCGCCGAGCACGACCCGCCGAGCCTGCGGTTCGCCTGCCAGACGAGCGTCGCCGACCTCTGCCCGCTCCCGCCGCCCTCCATCCCGTTCGTGGACCTGGTTCGAGCGTCCGATGCGGGCGACCCGGTCGCGTCGCTCGAGCTCGCGCGGCTGATGCTCCGCGACCCCGAGATCAGCACCGACGCGGAGGATGTCCGGGCGTGCGGCGCTGGCTGCACCGACCGATGCCGGTCGGTGGCGCTCAGGATGTCCTCCGGGACGCTCCCCGGGGGAGCGCAAGCCGCGTTCCGGGAGTTCGACGCGCTGTGCGTCGCCGGCCATTGGGGCGACTGCGTCTCTGCGGCTCGCGCGCACGCGCAGGCGCTCGACGACTCCGCGCAGCGTGTCTGCGGATCGTCGGAGTTCGATGCCTGCGATGCAGCGGTGGCAGCTGCCCGCGATCAGAGCTATGCGCAGGCGCTCGCCGACTCCGCACAGCGAGCCTGCGGATCGTCGACGCTCGAGGCCTGCAGGGCGGCGATGGCTCTTCGGCCCGAGAGCGCGTTCGCCGTCGACCTCCAGCTCGTCCGAGAGCAGGAGGCGGCGTGCCGCTCTGGGGATCTCGAGAGGTGCAGGCGGATCGCCTATTTCCTCCGCCCCGATTACGAACACCTGACCTGTCCGCGCGGCACCGAGCACCGGGCTTGTCGCGCGTACGCGGAGCAGCAGCTCGCGCTGTTGTCGAGCGGAGATCCAGCGATGGTGGCCGCTTGTGCTCGCTCCACCGGAGAGGCCTCCGGCCAGGTCGCGTGCGAGACGGCCCTGGCGTGGAGCTTCGAGCGCTCGTTCCACTGGTGTCTGAGCGACTCCCGGTGTCTGCGCGCGGCAGAGCGGCTCCGGCGCCGGCTGCCCGCCCGCGAGCCGGATCCCGGAGCCGATCGGGAGCGGTGCGATCAGGGAGATCCGCAGGCGTGTCTGCGGGGGGCGTTGGCCGAGCTCGTCTCCGGGCACCCCCCGGACGCAGCCGACGGGTTGCTGTGGCACGGGTGCCACCTCGGGTCGGCGCCGGCCTGCGGCCTGTGGCGGGCGCTGACGTATCGCAAGTACGACTCCGGGTGGCCAGACAGCCATCCCGGCGAGGCCTGCCCCGCGGGCGGGCCATCCCACCGGGCGACCGTGCCCACGCTCCGGGAGGATCGGACCGCGGAGGCCCTCGCGCTCCGGCGCCGGGGGTGCGAGGCCGGCCACGGGCCCAGCTGCCTCGCCTGGTACGACACCGAGGGGGTCCCCGCCGACCAGGTCCTGGCGAGCGCCCGACAGAGGTGCGACGGCGGCGACGTGGCCGCCTGCCTGTGGGCCATCGCGAGCAGCACGGACAAGGACCCATGGATCGCCCGGTTCGAGGCCCTGGCCCGGGCGGCCTGCGCGAGCGGGGACAGGGACGCCTGTCCGTGTACGCCCACCACACCGGGACCCCGCGGCGCCCGGCAGCGGCACGTCGACTGCATCGAGCGGTGGTGGTCGACCGACCCGGGGCCCCGGTTCCTCGACCAGTGCGGCGCCGTCCTGTCCCCACCGCTCTGGCCCCTGCAAGCGAGGCCCCTCCCGTCCGACGCGGCGACCTGGCTCGGGCCGTGGTGGTACCGATAGCGCGGCGAGCCTCCGCAGCGCGCGCGAGGGGCGTACGGCCCGGGCGGGTCGCCGAACGGGCTGGGCGAAGCGGGACTCCCGGTCGGGAGCGCCACCGGGCCGAGAACGACTCCGTGCGGAGTCGACGGTTCCGCCGCTTCCGCATCGCCGGGGAACTAACCGGGCCACCCGTCGAGCGGCACGAACCGCGGCACGAACGACCCGAACCCGTCGCTGCAGGTGAGCGTGGCGGACCACACCGTGGCCCCGGTCGCGGCGTCGAGCTCGGTGACCTCGCGGGCGGGGGCGCAGGTCAGCAGCGGGTTGCCGGTCGGGGTCCGCCGGTTGGCGCCCTGGTAGTCGCAGTGCTGGTCGATCGGGTACCGCTCGGTGATCGTCGCGGTGCGGGTCGGCTCGTCGAGCGACAGGGTGACACCGGACGAGGTTCCGACGTCGCGGCGGTTGTCGAACACGGTCACCGTGCCGTCCGGCCGGAGCTGCAGGTCGTGCTGGGCGACGAACCCGCTCGGATCCTCCGGGCCGCCGGTGGCGGTGACAGTGGCGTCGACCACCGTCCAGTCCGGCCCGATCCGGGAGCCCGGGTGGGCGATCCGGGCCTGGATCTCCCCGAACGTCGGCGAGGACGGGTCGCCGTCCACCCGGACGATCGCGTCGAGCAGCCGGAGCGACAGCCACACCCGACGCTGGTCGTCGACCTGGATCGCGTTCGCGTGCGAGAAGTCGTTGTCGGCGTACGGCGAGGCGGTGCCCGACACGTCGACGTGGTCCGCGAGGTGCCACTCGGCGACGCGGTTCCCGGCGGCGTCGTGCTCGAGGAACCCATCGACCAGGTACCCGCGGTCGCGGACCCGGATCTCCTCGTCGAACAGGGTGTAGGTCAGGCCGTCGGCGCGGACCAGGTCGTGGTGGAGGTGCTCGGTGAGGGCAGGCCCGGGGTCGATCCGCAGCCGCTCGAGGCCCATCGGGTCGACCTCGACGATCGACCGGCCGGCGATCACCAGCACGGTGCCGTCGTCGGTGAACGTGGCGGCCTCGACCCACGACACCCCGGTCGACCGGAACGTGCGGTACCACAGGACGGCGCCGGTGGCCGGGTCGAGGATCGCGACGTACGCGCCGTTGCACGGGGCGATGAACCCGAGGAGCCCGGTCGACGGCGCGCCGGCGGCGTCCCACGTGAACGCGACGTCCTCGGGCAGCGGCCCGGTGGTCAGCGTGCCGGACACCGCGAGGTCGGTCCCCGGGACCCGCGCGGTCCAGGCGTAGTCGGTGTCGGCCGCCATCAGGTACAGCCCGACGCGGTGGTCGAGGGCGGGGGCGTCGGACCGGTGGACCCGCTCGGGGCGGCTGCCGTCGACCGGGGCGAACGCGACCTCGACCGGGGCGGCCTCCGCGAGCTGGACGTCGCACCAGAATCGGAGCGCTTCGGGGTCGCCGGACTCGTCGTCGGCCGGTTGCGGGGCGCACGACGCGGCGATCGGCGGGGCCGGGGGGACCGGCGCGGGGGTCGTCGGCGTCGACGGGCCGTCGGTCGACGCGGTGCACGCAGCGAGCCACGCGAGGGTCATCCAGGCCTCATCACCGGCGGGATCCGGCGGCGCCACCCGTGTGCCCCGTCGTGGACCCGGCGGCGGTGGGATACGGAGGGGCGATGCGGTTCGAGGTCCGGGAGTCGGCGCGCCACGCGCGCGGGGTGGTGTTCGCGGCCCATCGGGACGAGCTCGAGGCGATCGCCCGGTACCTGCCGGACGTGGAGAAGGTCGAGCTGCGGAGCCGGTCGAAGGGGGCGCGGGGGCTCGAGGAGCAGGTCCACTGGTGGACGGGGTCGCCGTCGGCGCTGCCGGTGTTCGTCCGGCCGATGGTGCCGCCGCACCTGCTCCAGTGGTCGCAGCGGACCACGTGGGACCCGGCGACGCACACGGCGAGCTGGACGATCGAGGTGCCGGGGCTCGGCCCGGCGGTGGTGGCGGGCGGCACCAACACCTACGTCGACGAGGGTTCGACCTGCGGGATCGGGATCGTCGGGGACTTCGCGTTCCACCCGGAGCGGGTCCCGCAGCTCGCCGGGATCCCGGCGGCGGCGGTGCCGATGGTCGAGCGGATGGTGGTGAAGCTGATCGTGCCGATGATCGAGCGGACGGGGGCGGCGGTGGCCCGGTACCTCGACGAGCGACGGTAGGGTGCGGCCCCGATCGTGCGACGGCAGGCGCACCGTACTCGGGCAGGATGGGGTTTCGGAGGAGGCGCCGCGTGAGCACGAAGGGAACCAAGCCGACCTCGGGGCAGATGTCGCCCACCACCGCGTCGTTCGTCACGATGCTGGTGGGGCCGATGATGTTGGCCTACGGATCGGACACGCTCCGAGTGACGGGCACGCTGCGGGCCCTGGCAGGCAACTTCGGGGCGAAGGTCCGGTGGCGGACGTTTTCGGCCCGATCGGAGGAGCCGAACGCGTGGACCGACTCCGCGACCGTTCGGAACGCGGCGGGCGAGTTCTCGGAGGACATCAGCCTCGCGGGGATCGGGTCGAACCTGTGGGTCCAGGCCGCGCTGGCGGGGGGCCTCGTCTCCGGGGTGACTCCGGCCGAGGCGTTCGCCTCGTTCCAGGCCTGGACGAAGGGCAACGGCGTGTTGATCGCCACCGAGACGTTCGAGGTCGAGCCGGACGCCAACACCGGCCAGAACAGCTACTATCTGCTCGGCAACGAGTTCCCGGCGTTGGGCCTCACCGGCGTGATGGTCGCCGCGGTCGTCACCGGGGTGTCCGGCACGCTGAAGTGGAACATCGGCAGCCGGCTGGTCCAGGCGGACCCGGCGAACCCGGGCGCGTGGACGGATCTCTTGGGGGTCGACGCGACCGCCACTGGGAACACGACTTGGAACTCGGGGAACCTCGCCCTCGCCCCCGGCGCGTTCGCGACGGTCCAGTGCGCGTTGAAGATCCCGGCGAACAACGCTCGGGGTCGGCTGCAGGTGTTGCTCGCGGCGAAGTACGGATGACCGTCCGGCGGCTGGGACCGCGGCTCGCGCGCACGGCGTTCCGGTCGGACCTGGTGCCCCGTCGGGTGTTCGGCGTGGGCGCGTGCGGGTGCGATCCCGCTTCGAACGCCGGGATGGTGGCGGTGGGCTGCGGATGCCAGGGTGAGGATTCGACCGACGCGATGGCGTCGGTGGACTACGGGCTGCGTCGCGGGCTGGGAA
>JBEBJW010000396.1:0-6461 GCA_040079715.1 Myxococcota bacterium
GCGTGGGTGCGGGCGGGGGCACCGGCTGCTGGAGCTCGACCGCGATCGGCTCGAGCGCCTGGTGATCGATCGTCACCACGGTCCAGCCCTTCGACAGCTTCGACTGGAGCCGCCGCTCGAGCGCCTGGACGTCGGTGGCTCCGACCGACTCCTCGTGCGCGAACGAGCACCGGGCGCGGGTCAGGTACTCCTGGGCCTCGACGCTGCCCGGCCCGGCCTGCTCCCCGAGCCCCGGCAGGGACGTCGTCCGCGGCTGGTCGGCCACCGCGTGGTCGACGTACGTGCAGCCCTTCGAGAAGCACCGGTCGGTGTCGCAGTCCGCCGCGAGGGCGATCTCGAACCGGTTCTCGAGCAGGTCGAGCTCGGCGAGCACCGACGGCGGGATCTGGCGGGTCGGGACGGCGGCGGACGCCACCCCGGACGCCGCGAGCCCGAGCACGAACCCACCCAGGGGACCACACAGCGGAACACGCAGGGGACCACGCATCAGTAGATCCTCACGATGACGCGGCGGTGCCGCGCGAGACGTTCGTCCGGAGACAGCCCGACGAGGGACGCCTCCGGCAGCGGGACGGTGTCGGCGTACCCCTCGACCCGGATCCGCGCCCGGTCGACGCCGACGAGCTCGAGCCGCGACCGGACCGCGTTCGCCCGCCCGGTCGACAGCTCCCAGTTCGACACGTACGGGCCGCTCGGGTTCGAGATCGGGTTCGAGTCGGTGTGGCCCTCGACCGCGAACCCGTACCGGTCGGCGTACGGCACGAGGGTCTTGAGCATCCGGTCGACCACCGCCTCCTGCTCGGACCGGATCGCGGCGCTGCCCGAGTCGAACACCAGCCCCGAGTCGAGCGACAGCCGGAGCCCCTGGTCGGACAGATCGGTCCGCACGAGGTCCTCGAGGCCCTCTTCGGCGATCTTCCGCTCGATCTCCTCCTGGATCGACGACAGGCTCGCCGGCTGCTCGATCCCCGACAGCTTCTGCGCGATCTGCTGCATCCGCGTCTTGTTGATGTCGGCCGCGGCCAGCATCATCGCGAAGAAGATCAGGAGGTTCGTGATCAGATCGGCGTACGACAGGAGCCAGCCCTCGTCGCTGCTGTGGGTGCGTCGTTGCACGGCTACCCCGCCGTCGCGGGCGACTTGCGCCCGGAGCGCGCGACGAGCTCGCCGACGCTCTGCTCGCACCGCTCGATCGCCCCGAGGCGCTCGTCGAGCAGCGACCGCAGGTAGTGGCCGATCGGCCCGGCGACCCCGGCCCCGAACGCGACCCCGTACAGGGTGGCGAGCAGCGCGAGCGAGATCGACGCGCCGAGGTTCATGTCGTCCTCGCCCATGCTGCGGAACAGCTGGATCATCCCGGTGATCGTGCCGACCATCCCGAACGACGGGGCGAGCTTCGACAGCAGCTCCCAGTTCGAGATCGCCGGCTGCCACCGGCTGAGCTCGGCGTGCCGCAGCGCGGTGAACGCCGCGCGGGTCGCCTGCTCGGGCGCGCGGTCGAGCACGAGCTCGAGCATCCGCCCGACCGACGGGAACCCGCTGTGCTCGGCGAGCTCGACCGCCTGGGCCCGCTTGCCGTCGAGCCACAGCTCGGACAGCTGGACCCGCTCGGCCTCGAGCGCGTCGGTCGCCCGCGACAGCGTCCCGAGCCCGGGCACGATCTCGCGCAGGCACAGGAACGTGCGGAACGCCGACCGGCTGCTCGAGCAGACCAGGATCGCCGCGAACGAGCCTCCGAGCACCATCACGAACGCGTGAGGGTCGAACGCCGAGATCGTGGTGTCGGTCCGCTCGCCGAACCCGAACCAGATCACGTACACCAACAGAGCCAATCCCACGAGCTGCAAGGCACCGTCCTCGTCTTCGTCTAGGGTTGCCGATCCCGGAGCTCCTCCAGCTTCTTCCGCACCGCCGGGTCCGACTCGATCTCCTCGGCCCGCTCGTACACCTCGATCGCCTTGTCGCGCTCGCCGAGCAGCAACAGGATCGAGCCCTGCGCCCGGAGCGTCTCCGGGTGCGACGGGTACCGCGCCAGCACCAGGCCGCACCACTCGAGCGCGAGCTGGTAGTTGCCGGCCGCCAGCGCCTCCTGCATCAGGGTCCGGGCGCGGGTGATGCTGACCTCGGGCGCGTCCGGGTTCACCTGGAGCCCGCGCTCCCGGTACGCCTCGTCGAGGGTCTGGTCGCCGGCGGACGGCGGGGGCGGCACGAGGCGAGTCGCCGGGATCGTCTCCACGTCCGTCGCCGACGGGGTGTGCTCGATCACGATCCGCTGACCGCTCGCCAGCATCGGGATCTGGACCTCGGTGATCACATTCCCGTCGTTCCACCGGACCGTCATCGCGGTCGTCGACCCGAACCCGAACGGGCGGAGCGCGGTCCCCTCCTCCTCCTCGAGCGCCGGGTTGGTCGCGGGGGCGGGCTCGATCAGGTAGTGCGTGTAGTTCTTCGACGCGCAGCCGGACCCGGCGGCGATCCCCGCGAGCAGCGCGAGGACGGTCGGGCGGCGGAGGACGAGGGAGGGCGTCACGGGATCACCGGGAGCAGGCGGATGTTCATCAGGGAGATTCCGACACCGACCGCCCCGTTGGTCGAGACGGTGGCGATCGCGCCGTAGTTCGACCGGCCGAACGGGACCCGGACCACGCCGACCCCGGTGAGCAGCGGGTCGATGACCTCGGTGTCGCTGACGATCCGGACGAGCGCGGTCGGCACGCTGACCACCAGCTTCGCGCCGACCAGCAGGTTCAGCAGCTCGACCCGGCGGTAGTGGGCGGCGCCGATCCCGAGCACCGGGTCGATCACCGTCAGGGTGACCCCGGTGAGGTTGCTGTTGGTCTTGCCCCACTGCTCGGTCCAGTCGAGCGACACGTGTTGCCCCGGGTACAGCGAGAAGTCGACGAACGCCTGGGTCAGGCTGTCGCCGCGGGCCCGCCGCTCGAGCTCCTCGCCGAGGGTGTACATCCGCTCGGTGTTCGCGTTCTCGATCAGCATCGGGTCGATGTTCTGCGCGAACAGCACCTCGGCCGTCCGGAGGTCGACGATCCGGATCGACACCCCGCCGCGCTGCTCGTCGAGCCAGATCGCCGACCGCGCCGGCTGGGCGTCGCCACGGAACCGGTCGTCGAGGCGGACGATCTCGTCGAGGCCGACCGGCCCCGTCTGGTAGGTCAGGTTGCCCTCGCCGACGAACGCGCGCGGGGCCATGCACGCCTCGCACAGCCGGAACCCCTCGGGGCCGAACGCGCGCTGGAGGGCGTCGATCGCCGCGGTCGGGAACCAGGCGGAGGACTCCTCGTACCGGGGCGCGACGCTGACCACGATCGCCGGCACCACGTCGGCCGCCGCGATCTGGCCGTCCTCGATCCGGAGGGCGAGCACGTCCGACAGGCGCTCGAGCGCCTCGCGGGTGGCGTCCGGACCGGCGTGGGCGGCGAGGGCCCACCAGCTCAGAACCAAAACGTCACCTCCATCCCGAGGCTCTGGAACTCGATCGACCCGATCCGGAGGTAGCTGCCCATGTTCTGGGACTTGACCAGATCCGGCATCGTCTCGAGGAACGACGACATCCCGATCCGGTTGCCGACCCGCAGGTCGAGCCCGAGCTGGAGGGCGCCGAACGAGGTCCGCGGCCCCTCCTCGTTCAGCGCGGCGATGACCGCGTCGGCGGTGAGCGGCTCCTTCTGGAACGATGCGGTGGCTTGGCCCCACACGCTGATCGCGGCCGCCCCGACGAACACGTACAGGTCCGGCCGGGTCAGCGACCGGACCCGCCCGGTGACGAGCCGGTTGACCCGGGCCTGCGCCATCACGCCCTGGTACGCCTGCGGGATGAAGCTGTACCCGAGCATCAGGCTCGCGGTCCACGCCCGCCCGCTCGTGGCCCCGAGCTCGACCCCCGACTCGAGCCACACGAACGGGGGCGGCGCGAGCGCCCCCGACGCCGGGGTCGCCTGAGCGACCCGCGAGCTCGACCCCGTGTACCCCGAGCCCGTGTAGCCCGAGCCCGTGGGATCCGACTCCGAGTAGTAGAACGTCGTGTACGACTCGTCCGGGGGGGCGTACGTCCGGACCGCGAACCGGAGCGGGATCGAGATCGCCCCGCGGCCGCGCAGCGCGTCGAGGTACTCCTGGCGGGCCTCGGCGGCCGACTTCAGCGAGGTCTCCTGCCGGAGCAGGGCGGGGGTGCTGGTCGAGGTCGCGATCGTGTGGCTCCACACGATCGGCAGCTCGGGGGTCAGCCGGGTCAGCCGGGCCCGGAGCACGAGCGCGGCGCCCTCGGCCTCGACGTCGACGAACAGGGCGTGCCGACCGGTCGCCCCGCCGAGCTCGGCCAGGACCGCCGGGTCGTCGATCCCGCGCGACACGACCGTGCCCTCCGGCCCCGAGTGGACCACCACCGCGGAGCAGCTCGGGCAGTGGACGAGCTCGATGTTCGCGGTGGGCGCGTGGGCGAGCACGCTCGCGAGGTGGTTCTCGAGCAGCGCCTGCATCCCGGTCCCGAGGCCGACCGGCACGGTCACGCCCGCCAGCACCACCGGGGTCGGCGCCTCGAACACCGGCTCGACCGTCCAGCCGTACACGAGCTCATCGATCAGGTCGTACGCCGACAGGTGGATCTGGTCGGCGATCTCGCCGCGCACCCGGTCGAGCTCGGCCTGCTGGGCCTCCTCGACCGGTCCGCCCCACGCCACGGTGGGGCCCCCCCACGGGGAGGCGAAGGCCACGAACGCCAGGCCGAGCGCGCTCACTTCAGCCACGCCCACTGCCCGCCGGTGCAGACCCCGGCGTGGAGCAGCGTCTCGCGCGGGTCCCGCCGGACGACCGCGAGCAACACGTCGTCGTCGCCGAGGCCGCCGGTGCCGAAGTACCGGGTGCAGGCCGCGGGGTACGCCTGGTCCGGCGCCATCCGGGTGATCACGTCGATGTCCGCCGGCCCGAGGGTCGGGGTGCGGTCCGACACCGACAGGCCGCGGCCCATCAGCGCGGTCTTGGCGGCGAACGAGACCTTCGACGCGACCGCCGGGCTCGGGTCGTACGCCTCGACCAGCCAGGTCTTGCCGGCGAGCTCGGGCCGGAGCGACTCGGCGGCGGTCGCGAGCTCGGTCGCGGTGGCGTCGAGGGTGGTCAGGATCGCCTCGTCGCGCTCGGCCCGGAGGCCCGGGCGGGTCAGGCGCTCGGCGCACACGACCACCGTCCGGTCGGAGTCGTCCGTCGCGCGGCTCGCCGACCGGACGAACCGGCCGGGGTACCGCTCGCTCGCGGTGTCGATCGACACGCGCTCGCAGTCGAGGTTCCGCGACTGGGCCCGTGAGCGGCCGCCGCCCGGCGCCGGGTCGGTCGGGAACACGAACGCCAGCACCACGATCGCCCCCAGGACGACGAATTCGACCACGGCTAGTTCCCGCGCCCGGTCGGGATCTGACGCAGGACCTGGCCCTGCATCTCGGCGTTGAACACGAGCTGGCTGAGCTGGCGGTACAGGTCGGTCGACAGGTCACGGCGGACGGTGTCGGCGGTCAGGCGGTCTTCCGGGTCGCGGATCCCGACGTTCATCAGCGCGTTGCCGATCCACGGGCCGGCGCCGAACCGGTTGATCAGGCGCCCCTCGAGCGAGTCGGACACGAGCAGGAACCCGTCGGCGTCGCGCACCACCACGTCCTGGGCGAACGTGGTCTCGGTGACCGCCGGGACGAGGGTGAAGCTGGCGATGCAGATCGCCCACGACAGCAGGTTGTTCGCCTTGTGGACCTGGCGGGCCCGCAGCTCGACCGCGAGCCGCGATCCCGGCGCCGCCACCGCGCCCGGGCCGTCCGCCTGGCCGGTTCTCGGCGCCGACCCCTCGCCACCCGTCGTCGTCCCGTCCGGCGCGTCGAGGTCGCCGCCGAGGCCGGGCAGATCGAGCGCGCCGTCGGCCGCCGGGAGCTCGAGGCCCGCGACCTCGACCGGATCCGGGACCGCCGAGGTGGTGGTGGAGACCTTCGCCCCCTGGTTCTCGAGCAGCGTGCCGACCTTCTGGCACAGCAGGCCCGCGTCCTCGGCCAGCAGGTCCTCCGGGACGCACCGGACCGTCACCGCGAGGTCGTGGAAGTTCGCGAGCTGGGTGTTCACCACGACCGGCCGGTGCAGGCCGGACATCGGCTGGTACACCTGGACGCAGCCAGTGAGCAGGAGGGCGGGGATCACGGCGAGCATCGACCTGTGATGTGGGGAACGGCGAAGACGGATCGGAGATCCCGCGCCCCCGCAGTCGGGGCGAGGTCGGGGCGAGTTCGCATGGGAGGTTTGTACCGGTCCGGTCCGTGCTCGACCATCCTAGCGCCTCCCGGGCCGAGGTGGCGATCGAATCGGCCACGGTTCGAACGGTCAGGGGTCCTGCGAGGGACCCGGCGCGCACGGCCTCCCGCTCCGGTCGCTGGGTGTCCGGCAGCTACGCGCTGTGGGGGAGGGTGTGGGCGGAG
>JBEBJW010000397.1:0-6461 GCA_040079715.1 Myxococcota bacterium
CCCCGAAGGACCTCCGGGCGATCCTCGCCGGGATCGGGCGGCCGTCGCGGGTCACCGACTCCGCCGCCGCGTCGGTCGCGGTCCAGGCGGTGATCGGCGCCACGTCGGACCTCGACGGGTGGCTGGTGTTCCCGGCGGAGACCCAGCGGGCGCTGGTCGGCCTGGTGAGCTCGATCGCCCGCCACCTCCAGGACGAGATCCCGGATCTCGTCGAGCCCGCCGCCGCCGAGACCCTCCGCGCGTGGTTCCCGGCGATGACCCACTGGTCGAAGCTGTACCGGCCGGGGTTCGTGCCCGGGCTGTCGCGGAAGTTCACCCCCGAGCGCGACGCCTGGAGCGCCGACGCCGAGCACTGGTGGTGGGTGCTGCAGGAGCTCGCCAACCCGACCGCCGGGGGGGCGCCGCCGCGGGCGTCGGAGGTCCGCCCGTGGATCCCGCCGATGTCGGTCGACGAGCCCGCCGCGCCGACCCCCGCCGACGCCCTGCGCGACGTGGAGCGGGCGGTGCTCGATCCCGCGCTCGACCTCGGGGCGGCCCTCCAGCGGGCGGCCGACGCGGGCGTCCCCCAGCGGGATCCGCGGCTGGTCAAGACCCTGCTCCCCCACCGGGATCGGGTCGCCGCGCTGCCCGGCCTGAAGACGCTGAAGGCCGCGCTGAAGGCCGCCGGGGGCGGGCCGACCCCCGAGGAGGACGACACCGAGGACGAGCCGACCGCCGCGTCGCTCGTGCCGCTCGACTGGTCGTACTTCCCGTACACCGACGGCAAGCACGCGGTGATCGTCGGCGGAGATCGCCGGCCCCAGGCCGCCGACCGGATCCGGGACGCGTTCCGGTTCGCGGCGGTCGACTGGGAGGTCACCGACGCCCGGCGGATCCGGACCACCGCCGAGCGGATCCGGAGCGGCTCGGTCGAGCTGGTGATCCTGCTCCGCGGGTTCATCCGCCACACCGAGCAGGAGACGATCCTCGACGCCTGCCGGTCGGGCGGCGTCGGCTACGTCGTGGTCGACACCGGGTACGGGGTCAACCAGGTCAAGCTCGCGATCGAGCGGTTCTGCCAGGTCAGGGACATCCCGACAGGGACGTGATCCACTCGTCGATCAGCGCAGCGCCGACGTCGTCGACCACGTTGGTCCCGAGCGGCGGCATCTGGTTCGCGTCCCGCAGGTGCATCCGGAGGCTGACCAGCGAGGCGGCGGGCTGACCCGGGGTGATCACCAGCGCGCCGCCGACCCCGAGGTCCCCGTGCTCCGGCGCGACGCCGCACGCGTGGGTGTCGGCCAGCGGGGTCGAGAACCGGAAGTCGATGTCGGTCCGGCTCGGGCCGTCCGGCCGGTGGCACTGCGCGCAGTTCACGTGGAGGTACGCCCGGGCCCGATCGTCGAGCGAGGCCGCGGTGTCGTCGACCGCCGCGTACGCCGGGAGCGTCGCCGGGTCGCCGATCGGCGCGGTGAACATCCCGATGTGGTCCAGGGTCAGGAGCTGGTTGGCGTCTCGCCCGGTGGCGTCGTAGTGCCCGACCGTGTTGAGCTGCATCGACTCGAGGCCGAGCGAGGAGCCGGCGGCGACGCTGTGACACAGCACGCACTCGCCGTTGTCCGGGATCGACCAGGTCTGGTCCGCGAGGTCGACCGCGAGCCCGCCGGCGAGCAGGGTCGCGTCCTGGCCGTCCTCGTCCCACGCGTACGAGTACCCGGCCCACCCGCCGTCGTCGTGACGGATCGTCAGCCGGGTCTCGATCCGGAGCCCGTTGTCGGTGAACTCCTTCGCGAGGACCGAGCCGATCGGGAACTCCCAGTCGCCGTCCGCCCCGACGGTGATCGTCTGGCCGTCCGGGACCGCCATCCACCGGCGCTTGTCGGCCCCGTCGGACCAGAACGGGTGGGCCACGTCGTACGGGATCAGCCCGGCGACCGGGACCGACGGATCCGCCGGATCGAAGCACCCGGTGGCCGACAGCGTCTGCGGGAACGTGTCGACCGGCTGGTTCGGGAGCGGATCGAGCCGGTAGAACTCGCCGTTGTACTCGAGCAGGTACAGCTCGCCGTCGGCGCCGACGCTGTAGTGGACGAAGTTCTTGCCGGTGTTCGCCACGACGGTCTGCGGGTCCGGGAGCCCGGTGACCGGGTCGCTGAACAGGCCGATGATGTCACCGTCGTAGAAGTCGTTGTACAGGAAGGTGCCACCGAGCGACGGGATCGCCGACCCGTGGTACACGGCGCCCCCGATCATCGACTTCGACGAGAACCCGACGTGCTCGATCACCGCATACGGCGGGGTCAACCCGGCCGACGGGCACCCGACCGACGGGCTGTAGCACGCGAACCCTTCGCGGATGTTCCAGCCGTAGTTGCCGCCGCGCTCGACCTTCGACACCTCCTCCCACGCGTCCTGGCCCACGTCTCCGACCCACAGGTCACCGGACTGGGGATCGAACGTGTACCGGAACGGGTTCCGCAGGCCGATCGCGAACACCTCGGGCCGCCCGCCGCCAGTGGCGTACGGGTTGTCCGCCGGGATCCCGTACGGCGATCCGGAGTCGACGTCGATCCGGAGCATCTTGCCGAGCAGCTCGAATGGATCCTGGGCCCGGTCGCCCGGGTCGCCGCCGGAGCCGCCGTCGCCGGTGCCGAGGTACAGGAACCCGTCGGGCCCGAACAGGATCGTGCCGCCGTTGTGGTTCGTGTACGGGTGGTCGATCACCAGCAGCACCTGCTCGGACCCCGGATCGAAGGTCGCGCCGCCGTCGTTCGACACGAACTTCGAGATGTGCTCCTCGTGGTCCATCCCGGGGCCGCCGCCCTCGGTGCAGTAGTACGCGAACACCGTGTGGTTGGTCTGGAAGTCCGGGTGGAACGCGAACGACAGCAGGCCCATCTCGCTGCCGCGGTTGCTGACTTCGTTGCGGATGTCCAACACCTGGGACTTCGAAGACACCGCCGGATCGTCGTCGAACCGCCAGATCCGCCCGTCCTGCTCGGACAGGTACCACTGGGAGGTGTCACCGGGGGCCATCGTCATCATCGTGCCGGCGGAGTGCCCGATCCCCTGGAACACCCGGGTGATCTTCGCCTGCGAGCCAGTGGTCGGGCGGGCCGGGGCCACGCAGGTCGGGTTGGCCGGACGCGCGTCGAGGCCGTACGGGGACACGTCCGAGTCGGCGTCGCTGTCGGTGTCCGCGTCGCTGTCGGCGTCGGCGTCGCTGTCGGAGTCTGCGTCCGCGTCCACGTCCGCGGCGTCGGTGTCCGTCTTCGGGGTGTCGTCCGTCCCCGCGCAGGCGGAGAGCGTGACGCAGACGTAGGCGAGGTGGGTCGAGCGCATCGGGACCTCCGAGTTCCCCTGCCCAGAGGGGTCCGCCGTTGTACCCGATTTCCCGCGGGACCGCTCGGGCGGGTTCCCGCGCGACCGCTCCCGGCCGTTCGCCGCGCCCACGTTCGCGTCCGAAGGGGTCGCCGCGGCTTGCCGGACGCGGACCGCGCGGTATCCCGGGGAGCGAGGTGCGGAGGAGGGCGTCCCCGCCGTCCACCTCAGTCCTGCGGCAGCGCGCTCGCTCCGTCCCCGCCGCTCACCTCAGTCCTGCGGCAGCAGAAGCCGCGCTCGATCCGTGTCGGGTCAAGCCTTGCGGGCCGCCCGCTTCGGCTGCACCGGAGGCGGCTGCGGCCGACGGAACACCCACCGGAGGTCGTCCGACGCGTCGGGATCGAACCGGTACCCGTCGAGCTGCGCGTCCTTGAGCGCCTCGACCCGGTCCGCCCGCTCCCGGATCAGCCACCGGGCCGCGACCCCGCGGGCGCGCTTCACGAACAGGAACACCGCGCGGGCCTTACCGTCCTTCACGTCCTGGAACACCGGGGTCACGACCCGCGCCCGGAGCGCCTTCCGGTCGATCGCGGAGGCGTACTCGTCCGACGCGAGGTTCAACACCGTCGGATCCGGGTGCCCCTCCACCGCCCGGTCGACCGCGGGGGCGAGGACCTCCCGCCAGAACGCGTACAGGTCCGGCCCGCGCGCCGTCGCGAGCTTGGTCCCCATCTCGAGCCGGTACGGCGCGATCGCGTCGAGCGGGCGGAGCAGGCCGTACAGGCCCGACAGGATCGCGACGTGGTCCTGGGCCCACTGCAGGTCCGGGACCGACAGGGTCGGCGCGTCGAGCCCGAGGTACACCTCGCCGGCGAACGCGAGGACCGCCGGGCGGGTGCCGGGGGCGTCCGCCGCGAGCGACAGGGCCTGGAACCGGTCGAACGTCGACGTCGCGAGGTCGTCCGACAGGTCCATCGCCTCGGCGAGCTGGGCCTTGGACCGGGCCTTGGCCGCGGCGAGCACCACCGCGGCGTGGTCGACGAGCGCGGGGCGGGTCGGCGCCACGTCGGGGAGCGGACGGACGAAGTCCAGCTTCTTCGCCGGTGACAGCAGCGCGAGCATCGGAGTCCCCCGGGCGCGACGTAACCCCGCGCCCCGCACGTCGCCGCAGGTCACCGCGCCGGACGGGGCGATATACCGCGCCGATGTCCACCCTCGACGCGTGGCTCGGGTTCGAGCCGCACACCCCGCCCGCCCAGCGGCTGAAGGTCGCCGCGGTGCTGCTCGCCGCGGTCGCGGGGGTGTCGAGCTCGGGGGTGCTGGTCCGCGGGATGCACGCCGACCCGCTGGCGATCGCCGCCTGGCGGACCCTCGGCGCGGCGCTGATCCTGGCCCCGACCGCCCGGGCCGGCCTCGGGGTGCTGTCCCGCCGCGACTGGCTCGCGCTCGGGCTCGCCGGGGTCGCGCTCGCGCTCCACTTCTGGACCTGGTTCGCCTCGCTCGGCACCACCACGATCCTGCGGTCGACGGTGCTCGTGTGCACGGTCCCGGTGTGGACCGCCGCTGCCGAGTGGCTGTGGGCCGGGGTCCGCCCGCGGCTCGGGTGGTGGATCGGGCTCGGGATCGCGCTGCCCGGCCTCGGCCTGCTCGCCGGGACCGGGGGACGGGCGACCCTCGCCGGCGACGCGCTCGCGCTCGCGGCCGCCGCGCTGTGGGCCGGGTACTTCCTCGTCGGGCGCGAGCTCCGCCAGCGGGTGTCGGCCGGGCCGATGATGGCGCTGGTGTGCGCCGCCGCCGCCGCGGTGCTGTTCCCGCTCGCCGCGGCCGGCGGGGTCGCGCTCACCGGGTACCCGGGCGGCACCTGGGTCCGGATCGGGCTCGCGATCCTCGGCCCGCAGCTCGTCGGGCACCTCGGGTTCGTGTACGCGGTCCGGTGGGTGTCGGCGGCCACCGTGTCGGTCGTCACCCTGCTCGAGCCGGTCGTCGCGACGGTCCTCGCCGCCGCGATCCTCGGGGAGGTGCCCGGGCCGTACGCCGTGCTCGGGGCGGCGATCGTGTCGATCGGGATCGGGATCGCGGTCCGCGCGCCGGATAGGAGCGGGGGGTGAAGCTCCTGTTGGTCGGCAACCCCACCGCGCAGAGCGGGCGCAACCGGAAGCGGATCGAGGCCGCGCTCGACGAGTTCCTCGCCCGCGGGGTCGACGCGACCCTCGTGACCACCGAGCCGCACGGGCGCACGATCCCGAAGGTCCGCCAGGCGATCGACGAGGGCGCTGCCGACGTCGTCGTGTACATGGGCGGCGACGGCACGTTCCGCGAGGTCGGGGCCGCGGTGGTCACCGCCGACCGCAAGGTCCCGATGGGGATGCTGCCGTCCGGCACCGCGAACGACCAGGGCAAGTCGTTCGGGATCGGGTCCGGCCCGAACCGGCTCGAGGAGAACATCGACATCGTGCTCGCCGGGTACGTCCGGCCGATCGACGCCGGGCGGATCGCGATGATCGACGACGCCGGCGCGGTCGCGCACGAGGACCTGTTCTTCGACTCGGCCGGGTTCGGGATGAACCCCGCGATCCTGGTCGGGCGGAACCGCGACCGGGAGTGGGTCGCCAAGGTGCCGATCCTCGGCTCGGTGTACCGCGACCAGGCGGTGTACGTCGGCGCGACGATCCGCGAGGCCCTCCGGAGCTACGTCGAGCCGGCGACGTTCGCGGCGCACGTCACCGCGGACGGGCTCGAGCGCCAGCTCGACAAGCTGACCGACCTGATCGTCAAGGGGACCGCGGTGTACGGCGGGATGTGGGTCCCGGCCCGCGACGGCGCCCCGGACGACGGCCGGTTCGACGTGGTCCCGCTGCGCGGCCGAACCGACATGGTGGCGAAGCTGATCCGCGACTGGAAGGACCTGCCGGTGGACCCGGAGCCGCTCGACTGGCTCGGGGTGACCTACGACGGCGG
Source organism: Myxococcota bacterium (assembly GCA_040079715.1). Lineage (GTDB taxonomy): Bacteria > Myxococcota_A > UBA796 > UBA796 > JACKER01. Next base: position 6,259 of record JBEBJW010000397.1, read on the forward strand.
GTTCAGCGCGACCGACCTCGAGATCGAGCTGTTCGACGCGGTCGGCGCCCCGATCCCGTCCCAGATCGACGGGGAGGAGTGGTTCGCCGGGGGGCAGTTCCGGATCACGGTCCTGCCGAAGGCGCTGCCGCTGATCGTCCGGCGGGACTGGCTCCCGCCCTGGTCGTAGCGCCTCGCCCCCTGCCCGGGCGCCACCCCGTGCC
>JBEBJW010000398.1:0-6459 GCA_040079715.1 Myxococcota bacterium
CTCCGGTACCTCGCCGAGCGGGCCGGGGAGGTCGTGACCCGCGAGAAGCTCGAGCGCGAGGTGTGGGGGTTCCGGCCCGGCGTCCGGTCGGAGGCCGTGCCGGTCACGATCCGCCGACTGCGGGGGAAGATCGAGCCGGTTCCGGAACAGCCGTCGATCCTGCTCACGGTCCAGGGGCGGGGGTGGCGCCTGGTCGCCCCGCCGACCCTCCGCCGGACCGGTCCCCCCGGGTTCGCGACGCCGTTCGTCCCGCGCGCCGAGCTCGCGCTCGCCGCCGCCTGGCTGGCGTCCGGGCACCGACTGGTCACCCTGGTCGGGCCGGGCGGTGCCGGCAAGACCCGGCTCGCCGCGGAGCTCGCGCGGGCCGAACCGGGGTCGGTGTACGCGGACCTCGTTCGGTGCGACGACGAGGTCGCGGTGACCGGCGCGGTGATCGAGGCGATCGGCGCGGCCGGCACCTACACCGTCGACGAGCTCCCGCTGCTGGTCGCCCGCGAGCGGCTCGTGGTGCTGGACCACGCCGAGGTCGCAGCGGCCGGCGTCGCCCGGGTGGCGTCGGCGATCGTCCACCGGGCGCCCGGCGTCCGGCTGGTCGTGGCGTCGCGGGTCGCGCTCGGGGTGCCGGGGGAGGTCGTCCTGCCGGTCGGTGGCCTCGACGAGCCCTCGGCGCTCGCGCTCGTCGCCGCCCGGGTCGCCGCCGCCGGGGGACCCCCGCCGACGCCCGACCGCGTTCGGGCGCTCCGGGCCGCGGTCGACGGGTCGGCGCTCGCGCTCGAGCTGTGCGCCCGGCCCCTCGCCGAGCTCCCGTCCGGCGCCACGACCGCGGAGATCGTCGCGCGGATCGACCGGAGCGCCGGGGGCCGCGGTGGGCTCGCCGCCAGCGTCGCGTGGAGCCGCGCCGCGCTGTCGGACGACGACCGGGACCTGCTCGGGCGGTGCGCGGTGTTCCCGGGCGGGTTCGACGTCGGCGGAGCTCGGCGGGTGCTGGGGTCGGGCGCCGAGGCGGGCCTCGAGCGGCTCCGCCGCGGTTGGCTGGTCCACCGGGTCGGCGACCGGTACCACGTCCCCCAGGTCACCCGCGACGCGCTGCCTCCGCCGGACGCGACGACGGCCGACGCGCACGCGGCGTGGGTCGCCCACGAGGTCGTCGGGTTGATGGACGGGTTCGACCACGACCCGGCGCGGGCCTGCGATCGGGCCCGCGAGCTCCGCGACGACCTCGAGCGGGTGGTCGCCGCCGGCCCGCCCGAGGTGGCGGCGCGGGCGGCGCTGTGCCTGTACACCTGGGCCGGGTTCGACGGTCCGCGCGAGGTCGCCCGGTGGCTTCACCGCGTCCCAGGGCCGCTCCCGCCGCGACTGGCGGCGGAGCTGGCGCTGGCGCGGGCCGGCCTCGCGCTGAGCGAAGGCGAGCGGGACGCCGTCGCGTCGCTCGGGCAGGTGCTCCCGTGGCCGGATCTCGAGGCCCGGCGACGGGTGGCGTGCCTGGCGGCGGCCTGCGAGACCGGCGATCCGGACCAGGCGACGCGGTGGCTGCCGGTGGCCCCGCCGGGGGCGGAGCTGCCGGCGGACCTGTGGTGTGACGTGCACCGCTGGACCGGGACCGCCGCTCGGTTGGCCTCGGACCTGGCGGGGGCGGACCGGGCGTGGGCCGAGGGCCACGCGCTGAGCGTCCGGGCGCGGCTGCCGGCCTGCCAAGCGCTGTTCCTCGCGATCCGATCCGCGCTGGTGATTCGGCTCGGCGACCCGGCGCGCGGCCTGCGGATGGCTGCACGGGCGGTCGAGCTCGGGACCGCGTGTCGGCGCCCGATCGCTGCGGTGGTCGGGCTGTTGCACCTCCGGCTCGGGTGGATCGAAGCGGATCCATCGCGGGCCGCCGCGTGCGCCGCCCGGGCCGCCGAGCTGTCGACCACCGTGCCGGGGTGGGTGCTCGCGGCGTTCGCGCAGGGGATGGGCCGGTACCTCGCCGGAGACGCAGACGGCGCGCTCGAGGCGGTGGCCCCATGGGTCGACCACCTCGGGCGGCTCGGCGCCCCCAGCGCAGCGTCGTGCCGGCTGACGCATGCGGCGATCCTGGCCGCGACCGGCGACACGGAGGGGGCGCGGCGCGGGTTCGACGCGGTCGACCCCGCCCACGTGATGCGGGTGCACCCGGGCGCGTCGGTGGACGAGGCGCGGCAGCTCGTCGCGGCGCTGCGGACCGAGCTCGACCGCGCGGAGGGCCGGCGCGGAGACACCGACGCGGCCGCGCGGGCCGCCCGACAGCTCGCGGAGATCGCGGCGTGGACCGCGCGCCAGCCGACGCTGCAGATCCGGCTCCTGCGGGCGGTGCTGCGGGCGCGCGGCTGATCGGCGCTTGCGGTCGACGGTGGCCTGCGCGGCAGGCGGCCGGAGGGTCCAACGCGGACGCCGCCCTCGCGCTGCTCCGGTAGCCGAGGCGCCGGTCCACGGCGAGGACTCGGGGTGGTCCCAGGACTACAGCGCGGTGATGACCTCGTCGACTTCCTTGAGGACCTCGTACACGTCGAGGACCTGCTCGGCCCGGTCGAGCTGGACCTTCACCCGGAGCGCCAGGTACCGGCCGGCGTGCGACGCCCGCTCGGTCACGTCGATCAGCGATGAATCGGGTCCCGCGGCCGACATCAGCGCGCCGAGGGCCGCCGCCCGCCCCTCCGGACGGAGCACCACCCGAAACTCGAACGGTCCCGGGAACGCGTGCTGCGACTCCAGCAACGCGAGGGCGCGCTGCCTCGGGTCACCCTCGCGCTCCATACACACCTCGCCGGGTCGGGGTACGTTGTCGGGCCCACGACCATCGTACCCCACGCGCGGCGGGGTGGAGGAGCACGAGATGAGCCGACCGGTGGACCGCACGTCGAACCCGGCGTCCCTCGATCCCACGTTCGATCCGGACGCGCCGGGCGCCCTCGGCGAGGGGATCTTCGGCCTCCCCCACACCCCGGAGCAGGCGCGGCTGATCGTGATCCCCGTCCCGTTCGAGGCCACCACCTCGTACGGCCGCGGCACCGCGAACGCGCCGGCCCGGGTGCTCGAGGCGAGCAAGCAGGTCGAGCTGAACGACCCGCAGACCGGCGACCCGTGGAAGGCCGGGATCGCGATGCTGCCGATCGATCCAGCGGTCCAGGCGTGGAACGACGAGGGCTGCGCGCTGTCGGCGCCGATCGTCGCCGCCGGCGGGGCCCACACCCCCGAGCTGCGCGAGCGCCTCGCGAAGGTCAACGCGATCGGCGGGCGCCTGAACGACTGGGTGTACGCCCGGACCGAGGAGACGCTCGACGCCGGCAAGATCCCGGGGATCCTCGGCGGCGATCACGCGGTCAGCTTCGGCGCGATCAAGGCGGCGGCCGAGCGGTACAAGGGCCTCGGGATCCTCCACGTCGACGCCCACGCCGACGCGCGCGAGGCGTACGAGGGGTTCACCTGGAGCCACGCCTCGATCTTCTACAACGTCCACGAGCGGATCCCACACCTCGGCCAGATCGTCCAGGTCGGGATCCGGGACTTCGGGGTCGCCGAGGCCGAGCGGATCGAGCAGTGGACCAACTTGACCGCGTTCACCGACACCGAGCTCGGGTGGGAGCTGATGTCCGGCGAGCCGTGGCAGCGGATCGCCGCCCGGGTGGTCCGCCCGCTGCCGAAGAAGGTGTGGGTCAGCTTCGACATCGACGGCCTCGACCCGTCGCTGTGCCCGAAGACCGGCACCCCGGTCCCCGGCGGCCTCGGGTGGCGGGAGGCGCTGATGCTGCTCCAGCTGCTGGCGGAGGACCACCAGATCGTCGGGTTCGACCTGGTCGAGATCGGCGACGGCGAGTGGGACGCGAACGTCGGCGCCCGGCTGCTGTACAAGCTGGCCGGGTGGGCGCTGTCCGGCGCGACCTGACCGGGACGTGGCCCGCGCCGGCGGGCTACCCGCAGCCGGCGGTGTGCTTGTACACGTACGCGTTCTGCTCGACCTCGTTGACCAGCACGAACGCGTTCAGGTACGACATCCAGGCCCACCGCCCGTACGTCCCCCGCTCGATCGGCTCGGCCGGGGCGCCGGTCCCGTCCGCCCGGCTCCAGACCCGGGTGGTCAGGTCCAGCACCCACGGCCCGCCGCCGAGCCACGCCACCAGCGCGTCCGCCGGGGGATCGTACTCGAGCCCCGGGCCCTCGGCGTTCAGCACCTCGCCCCCGCCGGTCGCGTAGGCCTGCTCGGTGTGATCGCCCGCGGTCGCTGAGTTGTCGAACGGCGCGCCGCCGGTGGTGACCCACTGGTCGAACACGAGCGCGTCGGCGTCGATGTCGTACACCAGGTAGTCCCCGCCGCCGAACGCGAAGTACAGCCGCCGGGTGGGGTCGATCGCCGCCGACCGGACGCCGTACACCGACAGCGACGGCCAGTACGGCTCGTACCCGAAGTCCTCGATCTCCTCCCACCGGTCCGCCGCCACGTCGTACGCCTGGAAGTGGGTGTACGACCGGACCAACACCCGATCGGTGACCGGGTCGTACGCGGTGCCGCTGCTGAAGTTCCCGACCGATTCGTACACCGTCGACGAGGCGAGCTGGGTCCAGCGGCCATTCCCAGGTTCGAACCGCCAGGTGGTGTCGGTCGAGTTGCCGCTCGGCGCCACCGAGCCGCCCCACGCGAACATCCCCTGGCCGTCGAGCCACACGAGCTGGTCGTAGGTGTGGCGGGACGCCGGGTTGCCGTCCGCCAGCGGATCGGAGTTGTCGAACGGCCCGACCGACGGCTCGGTCAGCGCGCTCCAGGCGCCGTCGTGGAGCGACAGCGCGTACACCTCGTTGCCGGCGTAGCCGCCGTGGCCGCCGCCCCACAGGAGCAGCCACCGGTGGTCGGGATCCCACGCCCCGCCGCTCCAGTCGTTGATGATCGCCGCGCAGCCCTCGTTCAGCGACAAGTCCGGCCGATTGGCCTCGACCGCCCGGCACGCGTCCAGGAACGGGGTGTTCGGGATCTCGAGCCAACTGTCGGCGGGCATCGCGATGATCTGCTGCTCGAGCGGCGACAGCGCGGGATCGGTCGGATCGCACCCGGCGCCGGCCGGTCCCGGCGCGGTGGTCCCGGTGGAACCCGTGTCGGTCGGCCCAGGGTCGGTCGGCGTACCGGTCGAGGCGGTGTCGGTCGGCGGGGTCGCGGTGTCGCCGACGGTGGGCTCGGATCCCGTGGGATCGATCGGCGTGGTGCCGGTGGTGCCGGCCGGAGGCGCCGGGGTCGACGTACACGCGAGCGGGAGGACGAACAGCACGGGTCACCTCGCGGGCGCCATCATTGCACATTCGCGCTCGACCTGGAAAAAAACGTATGTACCGGGGGGCGGAGCGGACCCGACCCGTCAGAGGACCCCGTCCCACGCGAACGATCCACCGGCGGTATCGAGCGTCAGCCCGAACGCGTCGCCGCGCCGGATCGGCCCGACCCCCTCGGGGGTGCCGGTGTACACGAGGTCGCCGGGCTCGAGCGGGGCCAGCGACGCGAGGTGGGTCAGCACCCGCGGGACCGGGAACGTCATCCCGGTGATCACCCCGCGCTGGCGCGGCTCACCGTTCACGGTCAGCCCGAATCCGATCCGGTCCGGATCGCCGATCCGCCCGAGCGGGACGAACGGCCCGACGACGGCGCTCCCGGCGAAGCTCTTGGCCGGGACCCACGGCAGGCCCTTCTCCTTGCACCGGTTCTGGACCTCGCGGCGGGTCAGGTCGAGCCCGATCGCGATCGCGGCCACGTCGGCCCAGCTGCCGGCGGCGCCGAGCGGCACCCCCCGCCCGATCCGCAGCACCACCTCGACCTCGTGGTGGAACGCCTCGTCGAACGCCATCGGCGCCGGGGCGAGCCCGCGGACCGACGCCGGGACCTTCAGGAACACCACTGGATCCTCGGGCACCGCGTTCCCGAGCTCCTTCGCGTGCGCGGCGTAGTTCCGCCCGATCCCGTACACCGCCCCGACCGGGTGCGTGTCGCCGTCGATCCCGACCACCTGGCTCATCCTGCACTCCCGCGCCGGGGTGGGGCCCCTCGACGACCCGACCAGGGTAACGTCCCGCGGGGCGCGAATACCGATGGCGGGTCGGATCGCCTCGGGTAACCTCATGGGGGGCGAGGACGGTCGGTTCCGTGGTTCGATGCTTGATCGGGTGGGCCTTGCTGGCCGTGGCGCGGCCGTCCTTCGCGGCCGATCGGGTGGAGCTGCCCCCGAGCGAGGCCCCCGAGCGGTGGGCGACCGCGCTGTCCCTCGCCGGGCTGGAGCTCGTCTCCGCGCAGTCCGGCGGACGACCGACCGCCGACGGGGCGTGGATCCGGGTCGAGATCACCTCGGCCGGGTGGGCGCTGCGGGCCGAGACCGCCGACGGCGCCGTTCGGACCGCCCGGATCGCGGTGCCGACGACCCCCTCCGACCGCGAGGACGTGGCGTACCTCGCCCGCGGGCTGGTCCAGTC
>JBEBJW010000399.1:0-6441 GCA_040079715.1 Myxococcota bacterium
ACCGACCACCCGCTCGAGCTGCACGCGTTCGACCTGCTGGCCGCGAGGGGGATCGATCTGCGCGGGGTGGCCTTGCTCGACCGGAAGGCCCAGCTCGAGCGGGTGGTCGGTCGGACGGGCGCGGTCCGGTACGTGGACCACGTCGTCGGGCGCGGGCCCGAGGTGTTCGACCACGCCTGCCGGCTCGGCGCCGAGGGGATCGTGTCGAAGCGCGCCGACGGGACGTACCGGAGCGGCCGCCACCGCGGGTGGACCAAGTCGAAGTGCCGGGGGCGAGAGGACTTCGTGATCGGCGGGTACGTGACGCGGGGGACGGGCCTGTCGTCGCTGCTGCTCGGCGAGCGCGACGCGGACGGCCTGCGGTACGTCGGTCGGGTCGGCACCGGGTTCACCGAGGCGGATCGTCGCTCGGTGCGGGCCCGGCTGGAGCCGCTCCGTCGCCCGGATCCCCCGTTCACCGTCGCGCCGCCCGTGCCCCGGCGGGACACGGTCACCTGGGTCGAGCCGAGCGCGTCGGTGGAGATCGCGTTCGCCGAGCGCACCCGGGACGGGATGGTGCGCCACGCCTCGTTCCTCGGGCTGCGGGACGACCGGGCGTCGCCGCCGTCCCGCGCGCAGGCCGCAGCCCAGACGCCCGTTCCGCCGGTGTCGAACGCGGACAAGGTGCTGTACCCCGAGGTCGGCTTGACCAAGGGCGAGCTCGCGGCGTGGATCCATCGGATGGCGCCGTGGATCCTGCCGCACGTCGCGAACCGGCCGTTGTCGCTGGTCCGGTGCCCGAACGGCCACGATCGACCGTGCTTCTTCCAGAAGCACCACCTCCCGGGATCCGCGGCGATCCACCCGGTGGACGTGCCGGGGTCCGATCAGCGGTACCTCGCGATCGATGACGCGGCCGGGCTGGTCGCGTTGGTCCAGCTCGGCGCGCTGGAGATCCACCCGTGGGGATCGACCGTCGACCACCTCGAGCACCCGGACCGGCTGGTGATCGACCTGGATCCGGACGAATCGCTCGGGTTCGACGCCGTGGTGGCCGCGGCCCTCGACGTCCGGGAGCGACTCGACGCGATCGGGTTGCAGACCTACCCGCGATGGACCGGTGGCAAGGGCGTCCACGTGGTGGCGCCGCTGACCCCGACCGCCCCGTGGGCGACGGTGAAGGAGCTGTCGCGTCGGCTCGCCCACGCGATGGTCCGCGACGCTCCGTCGGCGTACGTGGCGGTCGCCACCAAGGCGCGGCGACGCGGGAAGGTGTTCGTCGACTGGCTCCGGAACGGGCGGGGAGCGACCGCGATCGCGAGCTGGTCGTTCCGGGCCCGGCCCGGCGCGCCGGTGGCGGTCCCGTTGACCTGGGACGCGCTGACGCCGGACCTCGATCGATCCCGGTTCACCGTGCGCGATCTGGAGCCGCCGGAGGTCGATCCCTGGTCCGGGTTCGACGCGCTGGAGCAGGCCGTCGACGATCGGATGGTCGCCCGCCTCGGACCGTCGTAGACGGTTGTTTGCATACTGAATCATTGTGACGATTGCAGGGATCGCGATACTGCCCGAGTGGGGGCACGACATGCTGTGGTTCGTCATCCCGGCGTACGCCGCGGACCCGCTGCAGTCCACCTGGCGCGCGAGCGCGGAGATCCAGGACGTGGAGGCCGACCTCCGCGCGACGGTCGCCGAGCTGCCCGGGGACGCGGTGGTCCGGTGGGTGGTCCTGCGGACGGTGCGCCCGTGTCGGACGCTCCGGGTGTCGTTCTACGCGGGCACGGCGTCGGTCGGCTGCGACGAGCAGCGGGTCGCGACCGCGCCGATCGACGGGCGGCCGATCGCGTTCAGCGGCGCCGACGGCCGGCCGCTGACCCTGACCCACCGTCGGATCGACGATCGGACGCTGGTCCAGCAGCTCGACGGCCGCCGCGGGAGCCGCACCAGCCAGTACGCGCTCCTGCCCGACGGGCGGCTCGAGGTCACCGTCACCATCACCGGCGAGCTGCTCGAGCAGCCGCTCCAGTACACGCTCCACTACGATTGAGGGGGACTCAGATGGCCGATACGCACCAGCGTCAGATGTCCGGGAATCAGCGGGATTCACTGTGGTCGGCCACCGCCGAGCTCGTGGCGGCCGGGCAGCAGGTGGTGCTCGACCGGGTCGAGCTGCTGCGCACCGAGATCAGCGAGGACCTGCGCGCGCTGGCGGTCGGAGGCGGGCTGGTCGTCGCGGCAGCGATGGTCGCGGCGTTCGGGTGGGTCGTGCTGTCGGGCGCGATCGTGGTGACGCTCGCGAACCACATGTCGGCCGAGCTCGCCCTCGGGATCGTCGGCGGGGTCCACCTCGCACTCGGGGTCGTGCTGGCGGTCGCGGCCCTCGGCCGGCTCCGTAAGGTTCACGCGCCGACCGCCCTGTCCGACGCGCCGACGAACGCCCTGGTCGACGAGCTCCACTGACCGGTCCGCTCAGCGGCCGGACAGTTCGGGCCCAACGAGAGACGGCCGCCGATCCGTGCGCGAGCGCGGGTCGGCGGCCGTTCGTGCGTCGGGTTCGACGCTCCGGCTCAGGGAGCGGTTCCGCGTGCGAGGTGCGCGATCCCGGACACCACCGCGAGCGCCAGGAACACGACGAACAGGATCTTGGCGATCGAAGCAGCTCCCGCCGCGATGCCACCGAACCCGAATGCCGCCGCGATCAAGGCGACCACCAGGAACATGAGCGACCAGTACAGCATGGCTCTTCCTCTCGATCGTGAGCGGGCCACCGCGACCCGCTACCGCCCGGTACGTATGAAATCGGTGGGCGATCGAGCAACTCGTGAACTCTGCATCCGAATTGATTGCAAGCCTGTGTCGCTGATCCTGCGTGTTTTTCATTCCAGTTCCTTGCATGCATGCAACCGCAACGGTACCTGAAATGCGGGGGCCGCACCCCAGCCCCGAGACTGAAGACGGAACTGGGAGGATGGACATGAACACGGTGCCTCAGCTGCGACTGGATCCCAAGGAAGAACGTGAGATCGCGCGGCGGATCTTGTCGCTGGAGGACGAGGTTCGAGGCATCCTGGCGGCGGTGCCGGCGAGCGCGGAGGTCCTCGATCGCAAGAACGGGCGGGTCCGGCGGACGCGGGCCGCGGCGGTGGATCGGCTCGAGGCGGCGGTCGGGGTGGCGGAGTCCGATCCGGACGCGCCGAAGGCGCCGGTCACCGCGGCCCGTCGGAAGTGGGCGGAGGCCCAGCAGCTCCGGTGGCGCCTGGCGCTGTCGGCCACCCGGGTGGCGTACCGAGAGGCCCGTCGGTTGGCCGGCAACCCGACGCTGACCGAGCGGGATCTGGTCCAGGAAGGGCTGATCGGGCTGCTCGGCGCGGCGAAGCGGTTCGAGCCGGATCGCGACATCCGGTTCGCGACCTACGCCCGGTGGTGGGTCCGGGCGGAGATGACCCGGGCGATCGAGCTCGGTCGCGTGGTGCGGATGTCCGCTGGCGCCTGTGAGCAGCTCCGCAACCTTCGCAAGCAGATCCGGATCCACGAGAGCGCCGGGGTCGAGTGGACGGTGTCGGACGTGGCCGCCGCCCTCGGGATCGAGACCGAGCGCGCCCGGCGCCTGCTCGGGGTCGGGGCCGCCCAGTCGCTCGACGAGCCGACCGAGGATGACGGGCAGCCGGTCGGGACCCAGCTCGCCGACGAGAGCGTCCCGGCGCCGGACGACGCGTGCGCGAACCGCGAGGAGATCGAACGCCTCCGGGCCGCATTGAGCTCGTCGCTGCCGGATCGTCAGCGTCGAATCCTGATCCGGAAGTACGGCATCGGCGAGGAGCCGTGGACCCTGGCCGAGATCGCCCGCGGGATGTCGTTGTCCCGCGAGCGGATCCGTCAGCTCGAGCGCGAGTCGCTCGCCGTCCTCCGCGACGCGTGCACCCGGGTCGGGACCGCGGCCTGAGCGGGCTCCGGTCGGAGTCTCCCGCGGGCACCCTCGGGAGTCCCCGACCGTCGACCGACCCCGATCGACGGCGGAGTCGCGGCCTGCCCACTCCGCTCGATCGCCGCGTCGTCAGAACTCTTCGAGCACGTCCGCCACGTCGAGGGACATCTCCCACGCCGTCTTGTACCGGTCCTCGACCTTCAAGCTCGTCGACCGGTCGACGATCGCCGAGATCGACGGAGGCAGGCTCGCCAGCGCCTCGATCCGGAGGTGGTCCACCAGCAGGACCATCCCGGTCTGGCCGGTCAGCCCGACGAACAGCGTCACGCCCGTGCCGAACAGGTCCGCCTGCGGGGTGACCGCACGGGGATCGGCGTACTGCTCCGGCGGCATGAACGACGGGGTCCCCATCCGATCGCCGACCATCGTCGCGCGGCGCTGCGGCGCGAGGGCGATCCCGAAGTCGCACAGCATCGCCACGTCGTCTTCGTCGAGCAGCACGTTCTCGGGCTTCACGTCGCGGTGGACGATCCCCTGCTGGTGCAGGTAGTGCAGCGCGTCGAGGATCTCGGTCGTGTAACCGAGCAGATCGGCCGGCGGGATCCGGCCGTGCCGGAGCATCCGGTCCGCGAGGGAGCCCTGGGCCGCGAACGAGCACGCGTACCACGGCACGCCGGTGTCGAGCGTGCCACGGCCGAGCAGCGGCACGATGTTCGGGTGCTCGAACTGGCCCAACAGGTCAGCCTCGAGCAGGAACCGCGCGACGTTCTCCTCGCTGTCCATCAGGACGTCGCGGAGGACCTTCACCGCGACCGCCTGACCCGTGCGGACGTCGGCTCCGCGGAACACGCGCGCGGTGCCGCCCTCTCCAACCAGCGCTTCCACGCGGAAGCGATCGTCGCCCAAATTCAATCGACCACCCCAAGGTCGACCCGGTCCCACCATAGTCCCGCACGGGGCAGGCGGCAATCCGTGGCGGACGGGCCGCCCACAGAATACGATGATTTGCAGACCGAGGTGGTAGAATGTGCTCGAACCCGCGTTCCACCTCGACCCCGAGCGGGGACGAGGACGGGCGGGATCGGGGCCCGAGGCCGAGCCCACAGAACACTTCCGAACCGGTTGCGACGTTGCCGCCGGTTCGCGGGGTTGACAGCGGCGGCCTGGCAAGCGAATTTGGTGTGGCTGGAGGCCCCGTGGCGCATCGGATCGTACTGGTCGATGACCATGAGGTGGTTCGTCGAGGATTGACGCAGTTGATCGGCGGGCACCCCGGGTTCGAGGTGGTCGCCGACGTGCCGTCCGCGGCGGACGCACTGACGGCGGTCGATCAGGTCGTCCCGGATCTGGTGCTGGCCGACCTGATCCTCGGCGACGGGCCGGACGGGATCCAGCTCACCAAGGGGCTGAAGGCGGTGCACCCGCTGATGCCGGTCCTGGTGTTGTCGGGACGGGACGAGTCGCTGTTCGCCGAGCGGGCGCTGCTCGCGGGGGCGTCCGGGTACGTGATGAAGGACGACCCGATCGAGGTCCTGTTCCAGGCGATGGAGATCGCCATCTCCGGCGGCGTGTGGCTGTCGCGGGCGATGCGGGAGCGGCTGCTGCCGTCGACCCTTCCGGTCGCGCCCGACTTGTCCGGCTTGTCCGACCCGTTCGATCTCGGGCTGCTGAGCGAGCTCCGCCGCGGCAACCGAACCGCGATCGGCATCGCGAAGGCGGTCGGGCGCGCCCCCGCCGCGGTGGAGCGCGGGCTCGACCGGATCCAGGACCTGCTGCGCCTGCCGTCGCGCGCGGCGCTGTACCTGTACGTCCAGGCCTCCTGACTTCGGCCGGGAGGTGTCCGCGCCGCAAGCACGGGCGGCGCACGGACCGCCTCTGACTCTGCTGTGCCCAGGCAGGCTCGTTCGCGGGCCGTGAGGGCATGCGCGACGGGCCGAGGCCGCGTACCCACTGTACGAAGCCGAGGACCGGCACTTCCCCCGGACGAGACCCCAGCGGGCGACGGAGGGGTTCTGATCGGCGCTCTAAGCCGCTTCGGTGCCGGTGTTCGGGTACGGGAGCGGGGGCACCGCGCTGAACGTGCAGGTCGCGGCCAGATCCCGCAGCCGATCGACGATCGGGCCGAACGGGTAGGGCCGGCGGTCCGGGTTCGGATCCAGCATCGCGCTCAGCAGCTCGTACGCTTCGTCTTCGACCAGGGGATCCAGCCCCGCGAGGCGGATCAGCGACAGGTCTGCGTCCGCGTTCGGCGCCATCCCGGTCATCGCCGAGAACCACAGCACCCCGAGCCGGTACACGTCCGACCGCGGATCCATCGACCCGTCGATCGGACCGCCGACCCACCCCGGCACCGTGCAGTGCGCGAGCCCCACGTCCGCCGCGGACAGCGCGCCGAGGACGATCCCGGTCGCGTGGACCGCCGACAGCGCGTCGCCGATCGCGGCCGCCACCTTCAGCGCCTGAAACGTCGGGAGCGGGCCGGACTGCAAGCGATCGGCCAGGGTCGGGCGCTCCGGACCGGGGATCGCCCACCACGC
>JBEBJW010000400.1:0-6439 GCA_040079715.1 Myxococcota bacterium
CCCCGCGCAAACTCCTTCGCCAACGCGTGCTCGGGATGCTCCGCACACTCCGGCGCACGACCGATCTGATAGAGATGCTTGATCCCGTCCCAGTCGCCGGGGCTGCCGACGGCGTTGACCGAGGTGAACAGCACGTTCGGTTCGAGCACGAGGTCGCCCTGGCTGGAGGTGCCGACCTCGAGCCCCGCCCCGCTGTCGAACCGGAGCTCGGCCCCCGACTCGATCGTCAGGGTGGCCCCGCCGGTGACGCCGATCCGGACGCTCTCGGTGAACTCGTACGGGACGGGCAGCGCGGGCATCGACACCGACGAGGTGAGGGTGGTGTCTTCGATCACGACCGGGCCGGGGAACGTGTTGCCGGCGCCGGCGAGGGCGTCGACCTCCGCCAGGGCCCACGACCCGAACACCACCCCGTCGACGCAGTCGTTGTCGGTGTACGACACGATGTCGGGGCCTTGGCACGACGGGGATCCGGCGATCCGGACGCACCCGTCGAGCGCGCCGGTCATCACCAGCCCGTCGGCGCTGAACGTGGCGAACTTCTCGGCGAACAGCGCGGCCTTCGACGAGCCGACGATCGTGAGATCGTCGAGGTCGACCAGCGGCTCCTGGGTGCCGCACACGTCTCGGTCGAGCAGCTCGAGCGCGCCGCCGTCCGCCACGTCGGACCCGCCGGCGAACTCGATCGTCAGCCCCCGGAGCCGGGTCTGCGGGCGGAGGCCGCCGTTCCGGCCGACCTCGACCCCCTCCCAGTCGCCTTCGCCGGGCGCCACGTCGGACGAGGTGAACAGCACCCCGAGGTCGGCTTCGACCACCAGGGCGCCGTCGTCGGCGACGCCCGCCGCGAGCACCGTGTCGCGGTCGAAGAAGATCGAGGCCTCGTCTTCGATCTCGACCACCGGGTCCTGCGGGCCGGCGATGTCGACGTCGCCGCGGATCTCGTAGTCTTCGTCGAGCTTGCGCCACAGCGCGTCTTCGAGGACCTCGCCGCCGTGGATCCCGACGCGGTCGCCGTTGCCGGAGAACGCGGTCGACGGGTCGAGCTCGCCGATGAAGTTCGGCGGCAGCACGACCGAGCTCTGGCCGTTGCCGGTGAGCAGGTTGTTCACGAACGTCGGGCCGAGGACCGACCGGGCGATCCCGGAGGTGGACTCGACGAACACGCCGTCTTCGTCGTTGTCGAGGAACGTGCTGTCGCGGATCTCGGGGGCGGCGCCGGTCCCGCCGACGTACATCCCGGCGCTGTCGGACAGGCGGCTCAGCACGCTCGAGATCGTGGGCGCGCTGCTCACGACGTAGATGTTGCCCTTGCCGTTGCCGCCGCCGTACTCGACCGTCAGGTTCTGGACCAGCGAGCCGTCGTCGTTCGCGCCGAGCTTCAGCCCGTCCCAGTTGTCGCTCGACGCGATCACGTCGGCGGTGGCGGAGAACAGGATCCCGTCCGGCCCGTCGTCGAGATCGAGCTGGCCGGCGTCACCGTCGCCGATCGTCAGGCCGGAGCTGACCCCGAAGAACACCTCGACGCCGTCCTCGATCGTCAGGTGGGCCTGGGGGCCGTCTTCGACCAGGATCGTGGCCGAGTCCGCCACCACGTACGGCACCGGGTGGTCGAACCAGGTGCCGGTGAACCGGAGCGTCCCGGCCAGCAGCTCGATCTCGCCGAGGTCGTTCGGGGTGAGGGTGCTGGTGAGCGACAGCTCGTCCGCGTGCGACCCGGGGATCGTGATCGGGCGGCCAGCGTTGCCGGTGACCACGTTGTCGGTGAAGCTCGGGCCCGAGCTGCCGTCGAACGCGGTCCGCGCCAGGCCGCCGTTCGCGCCGACGAACAGGCCGTTGTTGGTGTTGTCGATCAGCTGGCTGTCGTGGATCAGCGGCTCGGACGCCGAGACGTTCACCCCGTCGCCGAGGTTGTTCCGGCTGGTGAGCCGGTCGAACGTCGGGTTGCCGCCGTCGACCACCACGCCGCCCTTTCCGTTGCTGCCGGCGTACGCCACCACGAGGCCGGTCACGACGGAGCCGCGGTCGTGGACGCCGAGCGTCAGGCCGTCCCAGTCGCCGGGGGCGGGGAATGGGTCGTTCGAGGTGAACGTGACGCCGAGCGTGTCACCGTTCACGATCAGCTTCGCTTCGTCGGTCTTGCCGACCTTCAGCTCGGTCAGCGGGTCGAACAGCACCAGCACGCCGTCTTCGACGGTCAGGGTGGGCTTGGCAGCCCCCTCGACCACCACGTCGCAGGTGACGTGGTGGGTGACGGTGGCCTTCCAGGTCTCGGACAGCGAGATGGTGCCGCAGTGGACCATGATGCAGTCCGGCACGGTGCCGGGGTTCAGCGACGGATCCGTGTCGTCGCAGTCGCCGGCCAGCTGGACGTAGCCGGCGGGCGGCGAGCAGCCGGTGACGGTGTCGGTGTCGACCCCGTACCCGTCTTCGTCGAGGTCTCGGTACCAGACGGCGGTGAGCGCTTCGTCGGTGGTCGGGTCGCAGTCGTTGTCGATCCCGCCGTCGCAGAACTCGATGTTGCCCGGGTACGAGGTCGCGTCGGTGTCGTCGCAGTCGTCCCCGAGGGCCGCGCCGTCGGCCGGCTCGAGGCAGGCCTGGACCGGCTTGAGCGCGTCGCCGTGGTCGTCGCCGTCGGCGTCGGTGTACCAGGTGGGCGCGTCGGGCGCGCTGTCGTCGCTGGTGGCCGGGTCGCAGTCGTTGTCGATCCCGCCGTCGCACAGCTCCGGGGCGCCGGGGTGGGTGTCGGCGGCGATGTCGTCGCAGTCGCTGGCGTCGGCGACGTAGCCGGTGACCGGCTCGCACGCCTGCACCGCGTTCGCCGCGTCGCCGAACCCGTCGAGGTCGTCGTCGAGGTACCAGCTCACGAGGTCCGTCGCGCCCGCGTACGGGTCGCCGTCGCAGTTCAGGTCGGCCGGGTCGCAGTCCTCGGCCGCGCCGGGGTGGGCGGCGGGGTTCCCGTCGTCGCAGTCGGTGTGGTCGAGGAGGTACCCGGACGGGGCCTCGCACGCCGACAGCGGGGCCGCGTTCAGGTCGCCGTGCTGGTCGGCGTCGGTGTCCGGGTAGAACTGCGCGGTGAGGCCCTCGTCGGTCTCGCCGTCGCAGTCGTTGTCGATGCCGTCACACGACTCGATGCCGCCCGGACCGACGTTCACGTCGGTGTCGTCGCAATCCTCCGGCGAGGAATATCCGTCGCCGTCGGCATCGTTCTTGTCGCCTTCGCAACCCTGGACTGTGAGCAGGACGAGGGCGAGGGCCGAAGGAATGCGCATGTCTTCTCCGTTCGTGCACTCTAGCAAACCGCCGGCGGATCGGGGCGGCACACCCCTGGGTACAGTCGCGGATCCGCCCGGGAACGAGCTCCGCTCTCAGACCCACCACGCGAGGATCGGGACGCCGACCGCCAGCACCGCGACCGTCGACGGCGCGCCGACCCGCAGGTATTCGAAGAACCCGAGATCGTAGTCGTCTCTGGCCTGCTCGGCGACGATCACGTTCGCGACCGACCCGACCAGCGTGAGGTTGCCCGCGACGGTGGTGACGAACGCGAGCAGCGGCCACGACAGCGCCGGATCGCCGAGGGCCGCGAGGTGATCGCCGACCAGCAGCACCAGCGGGACGTTCGACACGAGGTTCGATCCGAGGGCGAGGGCGGCGGTGGTGGCGGCGAGCCCGGACCCGGACAGGCCGAGCGCCGGGGACACCGCGGCCCACGCGGCCGTCGGCAGGCCGGTCCGCGCGAGCCCGTCGACGATCACGAACAGCCCGGCGAAGAACAGCAGCACCGACCAGTCGACCGCGGCGAACGCCTCGTCCGGCTCGCGGCGGTCGAGGATCATCAGCGCGACCGCGCCCCCGAGCGCGGCGAACCCGAGGTGGAACCCGGCACCGAACGCCGCGACCACCGCCAGGAACACCGCGCCGACCAGCGGCGCGTCCGGGGCGAGGACCGCGGTCGGCGCGGGATCGAACGCCGGGAGCCCGCGGAGCCGCCCGCCGTACGACGCGACCAGCACCGCGGTGTGGACGACCATCCCGACCAGCACCGCCGGCAGCACCGCCCCGGTGAACGCGGCGAACCGGATCCCGGACATCGATCCGATCAGCATGTTCTGCGGGTTGCCGACCAGGGTCGCGGCGCTGCCGAGGTTCGCGGACGTGGCGAGCGCGACCAGGAACGGCCCGGCCGGGATCCCGGTCCGGCGGACCACCGCCAGCACGAGCGGCGTCATGAACAGGCACACCGTGTCGTTCACCAGCACCGCGGACAGCGCGGCGGCGGACCACGCGAGCGCGATCAGCAGGCGCTGCGGGGTCTTCGCGGCCGCGAGGATCCGGTCCGCGCACCACCCGAACAGCCCGGCCCGCATCAGGTACGCGGTGACGAGCATCATCCCGAGCAGCAGCGCGATCGTGCCGCCGTCGACCGCGGCGAACGCCTGCTCCGGGGTCTCGGCGCCGACCGCGACCATCGCGACCGCGCCGGCGAGCGCGCCCGCGGGACGGCCGATCGGGAGCCACCGCAGGCGTCGGAACGCGATCAGCGCCCAGCTGATCGCGAACACCAACAGGGCGGGGGACAGGTGCGCCGCGCTCACCGCTGCCGCATCAGGCCTTCCTGGGCCGCCGACGCCACCAGGTTGCCCGCCCGGTCGTAGAACTGGCCGCGGACCAGCCCCCGGCCGCCGGTCGCGGACGGGCTCTCGATCACGTGCAGCAGCCAGTCGTCCATCCGGAACGGGCGGTGGAACCACATGGCGTGGTCGAGCGACGCGACCTGCATCCCCGGGGTGGCCCAGCTCGCGCCGTGGGGCTGGATCGCGGTCGTCAGGAAGTGGAAGTCGCTCGCGTACGCGAGGAGGTACCGGTGGAGCGCGGGATCGTCCGGCAGGGGGTCGACCGCCCGGTACCACACCTTGCGCGTCGGCGGCCGGACGGTCGGGACCAGCGGGTTGATCGGCTCGACCGACCGGACCTCGATCGGCCGCTGGGCGAGCGCTCGGGTTCGAATCGGCTCGGGGAGCGTGTCCGCCCACGCGAGCGCCGCCACCTCGTCCGCCACCAGCGCCTCCGGCGGCGGCACGTCGAGCGGCATCGGGGACTGGTGATCGAACCCGGGCTCGACGACCTGGAACGACGCCGCGAGGGTGAAGATCGCCTGCCCGTGCTGGATCGCGACCACCCGGCGGGTGGTGAAGCTCTTCCCGTCGCGGATCCGGTCGACCTCGTACACGATCGGCTTGCGGACGTCGCCCTGGCGCAGGAAGTACCCGTGGAGGGAGTGGACCACCCGGTCGGCGGGCACGGTGTACACCGCGGCGGACAGGGCCTGCCCGAGCACCTGGCCGCCGAACACCGCGCCCCACCCGAGGTCCTGGCTCTGGCCGCGGAACAGGTCGGCCTCGATCTGCTCGAGGCGGAGGAGCTCGAGGAGCTGGCTCAGGATCGGACGCACCCGACCTCCCGGCGGACTGTTAACCGCCGGCGCACCGATCGGAGACCCCGTCGGAGACCGCGGTGGTCCGGGCGTGGAGGCACGGGTGCGCCCCCGGATCCCGTGGCGCCGTGACGGGCGGTCGACGGTGGCGCAGTGCGGGCGCGGACCGTGCGCGAGGTGGGTTGACGCGGCCACCCCGTGGGCTCCATCATGGACAATCTGGTTTTTCAACCTCGCCACTGCGGGGGCTTTTCGATGGATCACGAGCTGGTGTCGTTCGAGCCTCCCCGGTACGTGGAGCAGCCGGGGGAGCTCGGCCCTGGCCGGCTCACTCCTGGTTCGGGGAGCGACACCGCCCCGTGGATGGTCGCGCAGGGCGGTCGACCGGCCCGCGGACGGGCGACGCCCCCGTCGCTGCCGCCGGAGCGCCACGGCTCGCGGATCGCGTCGATGATCCCCCGGCCGTCGCAGGTGCCGCGGGAGGTCGTGCCGTCGCCGCCGCCGCCGCAGGGCATTTCGCCGCGGACGATGCGGATCGTGGCGCTGGCCGCCGGCGCGTCGATGTTGGCGGTGTTCGGGACGGCGATGGTCGGCGGGGTGGTCGCCGCGGCTGCGATCGCGTACCGGCCGTCGTCGTCGGCGATCGATCCGTCCGGTCGCGGGGCCTCCCCGGTGGCGGTCGAGCAGGCCGCGCCCGTCGGCGGGAGCCAGGTCGATCGGCTGTTCTCGGCCCCGGCCGGGGGGGCACCGACCGGGAACGCAGCGGGAGGTCAGCGCGTCCATCCCGTCGTCGGCCACGATCTCGCCCGGCGGCCCGGCCTGACCCGATGGCGGCGCCGCCGCCGCCTGGCCCGGCGCTGCGGCGACCTGCGCGCCCAGCGTCTCCGCCAGCGACGGCGGGCCTTCGTGCGCCGTCCCTCCGCCGCCGCCCCCGGTGGTGTTCGTGCGGGACGGGATCGTCCGCTCCGACGGCGGGGAAGGCCGGGCGCTGCCCGACGGTCGGCG
>JBEBJW010000401.1:0-6438 GCA_040079715.1 Myxococcota bacterium
TCGACGGGATCCACTTGGCACCGGAGGTGGTCCCGCTGGTCGGCTCGAACCGGTCGATCGCCCCGACGGTCAGCACGTCCGGCTCGCCGCCCGCCGCGCGGGTGATCCACGGCGCGAGCCCGTCCCATCCGTGGACCGGCACCGCGCGCGCGAACGCCGCTGGCCCGTCGACCCGACCGAGCCCGTGGGCCTGGCCGAACGCCGACCGGGCGCCCGCGGCCACGATCCGCCGCAAGACCGTCGCCTGCGCCGCCCCCGGACGCCGGAGCGCGCGCTGGAACGCGGTCCACGCCGGGATCGCCGACCCGACCCACCCCCCGGTCGCGACGACCGCGATCACCGCGCTTGCCGCAGGATCCGCCGGCCGGCGTCGGTCAGGTTGTCCGGCGCGATCCGGGTCAGGCACGCGAGCTCGTCCCCGCGGACCCACCCGGGGTTCACCGCGCGGAACCACCGGTCGTGCGGATCGTCCGGCCGGACCACGTCGTGCTCGGCCCGCAGCGGCGGCTCGCCGAGGCGGACGATCCCGGCCGCGTACCGGTCGCCGTACCGGCGGGTCCCGAGCGCGTCGAGCCGAACGGACACCTCCGGCGGGGTCGGGACGTCGGCCCGGGGCCAGTGGTCGCGGAAGAACACCGGCAGGTACCGGTAGGTCCGCGGCCCGCCCGCGAGCAACAGCCACCACAGCGGCCCGACCCGATCGTGCCACTGGAGCGCCGCCGCCAGCCAACCGACCTGGAGCGCAGAGCCGATCGCGGCCCCCGGCGCGACCCCGGTGTCGCCCGAGAACAGCACCCAGCCGGTGGGATCCTCGTACACCGACAGCGTGGTGTAGCCGACGACCGCCCCGGTCGGATCGGTCACGACGATCACCTCGTCCTTGCCCTGCAGATCACGGGCGAACCGGTCGTCGTCGACGCCGGTGTACAGCGCGTGGTGGATCGCGAGCATCGCGCGGAGCTCCCGGTCCCCGAGCGTCGCCCGGGGCACGATCGTCCACCGCGCGCTCACAGGACCGCGACCTCGAGGTGGGGGATCGCGGTCGGCGTGGGCGGGAGCGTCGCCCACGCGGCGAGGTACAGCATCGATCGGTACTCGAGCGGGCGGAGCGCGCGGCGGAGCACGGCGTACAGCGGGTGACGGACCGCGAGCATCGTGGTCAGGTAGCTGTACCCGGCGCCGAGCGACCGATCGTGGGCCCAGGTCACCAGGGCGCGCGCTACCTCCGGATCGTCGTCGTCGACCGCGAGGTGCGACAGGTACGCATGCTTCAGCGGCGCGCCGGGGGCCGGCAGGCGCGGGATCCCCAGCGCGGGCGCCACCGCGTTCGCGAGCGGCCGGGCCCACCGGAGCGGCCCCTGGTACCCGTGGACCACCGTCTGCTTGAACCCGGACTGGTCCCACCGGGCGACGCACCCGACGATCCGGCCGGCCCGCTCGGCCACCGCCACGTCGCCGACCGCGAGCCCCCGGCACCGCACCGGGTCGCGCAGGGTGTCCGCGTCCCACGCGACGGCGTAGGCGTGGCGGGCCCCCCACCGCGCCAGCACCGGCGTCACCTCGTCCCAGTCGGCCGCCGGGCGCACGGTGAGCCCGTCGACCGGCCGGTACCGGCGGCGCCAGGTGGGGGCGGCGAACGTGACCAGCTCATCGCGCCGGTGGTACGTCGGCAGCCCCGGGAGCCCGGCCTCGAGCAGCCGGCGGGCCGGGGCGTTGTCGGACACGATCGTGGTCAGCGCGTACGGCAGCGCGTCCGGGTCCGCCTCGTGCAGGGCGCGGGCCGCGTCGAACCCGATCCGGAGCAGGGCCCGGCGGTGGCGGTACACGGGATCGACCCGCAACGCCGACAAGTACCCGACCCGCCGCGGGGACCCGTCGACCCACCACTGCCGGGCCGACCGGCTGAACAGCGCGACCATCCGCCCGTCCGGGCTCCGGGCGGTGACGGTGGTGGTCTCGCCCTCGACCCCGGCCCCGTGGAAGAACGACGGCTCGCGAGCGAACGCGACCGACACGGCGCCTGGCATCGGGGTGTCGCGCAGCAGGCGCCGGAGCTCGGGATCGTCGGCGTCGGTCGCGATCGACACCGCCAGCGCGGAGGTCGGCGCGCCGTCCCCGCCCGACCGCGTGGCCGACCGCGACGCCGACAGCGTCACCGCGTGGCCTCGAGCAGGGTGCCGGTCCACCGGGTGTCTCCGAGCGGCCAATGGTCGCGGAGGGTGACATCGGCGCGGTGGAGCTGGTTGATCATCCAGAAGTTGCGCCACATCAGGCCGTCCGCGAGGTTCACCGGGTCGAACCCGCGCTTCAGGATGCTCCGCTTCGAGTAGAACGCCGCCCGGGCCGCCACGCACCCGCGCTCGACTTGCTCGGCGCTCATGTTGCGCGGGTGGAACGGCACGCCGTTGTACCGGTACCGCGGATCGAGCCACCACCGGTCGTACCGGAGGCGCCGCTCGCGCGCGAGCCGCTGGTACAGCGGGGTGCCGGGGAACGGGGTGAGGTGGTTGAACGCCGCGATGTAGAACGCGTGCTCGCGGGCGAACGCGACCGCGTCGGCGAACGACCCGGCGTGGTCCTCGTCGTACCCGAAGATGAACGTGCCGTACAGCCGGATGTTGTGGCGGCGGAGGTTCGCGAGGGCGACCCCGTAGCCGCCGCCCATCGTGTTGAACCCCTTGTCCATCTTGGCGAGGTTCGCCGGATCCAGGCTCTCGAACCCGATCAGCACGCCCATGCAGCCGGATCGGGCCATCAGGTCGAGCAGCTCCTCGTCGTGGGCGGCGGGGATCGCCATCTGGGACACCCACCGGATCCCGAGCGGCGCCAGCTCCCGGCAGAACGCCTTCGCCTGGTTCGGGTGGGTCGCGAAGTTGTCGTCGACGAAGAAGAACAGCTTCCGGTGGTCCTTCAGCGACGCCAGCTCGGTCAGCACGTCGCCGGTCGGACGTCGGGTCTGGGTCCGCCGGAACACGGTCTGGACCGCGCAGAACTCGCACTTGAACGCGCACCCGCGCCCGACCTCGACGAGGCCGATCGGCAGGTATCGCTTGCCGGCGAAGATCGTCCGGTCCGGGCGCGCCCGCTCGAGCGACGGGCGGCCGGTCGCGACGTACCGCTTGCGGAGGGCGCCGGCGCGGAAGTCGTCGATCAGCTCCTCCCACACCTGCTCGGCCTCGCCGACCACGATCGCCTCGGCGTACGCCTCGACCTCGTCCGGGACGAGGCTCGCGTGGAACCCGCCCATCACCACCGGCACCCCGCGCCGGCGGTACTCGGACGCGATCTGGTACGCCCGGCGCGCGGTGTACGTCTCGACCGTGATCGCGACCAGATCGGTCGGGCGGTCGTACGGGATGTCCTCGAGCCGGTCGTCGACCAGCTCGACCTGCACGTCCGCCGGGGTCAGCGCGGCGAGCACCCCGAGCGGCAGCGACTCCATCTGCCAGGTCTTGATGTACGCGACGCCGGGCCGCCGCCCGATGCATGGGTGAACCAACGTCAACTTCACGGGCCGGCCTCCTCGAGCAGGGCGCGGGCCTCGCTCCGCATCGACGGCGGCGTCGCCGGATCCGCCAGCGCCTCGGTCAACACCGCGCGGCCCCGGTCGGCGTTCCCCGACCGCACCAACACCCGCCCGAGCATCACCCGCACCACCGGCGGGGGCGGCGGGTCTCCGGTCAGCGCCTGCTCGAGGTTGTCGATCACCTCGGCCACCAGCCGCGGGACGTCGGCGTCGGCCGCGGACCCGAGCCGGTCGAGGTACACCGACGCGAGGTTGATCCGGCCGTGGGAGAACCCGGGCCACGCGCACGCCACCCGCCGGAGCCAATACTCGGCCTCGTCGAGCTTGCCCGCCCGCGCCGCCGCGAGCCCGGACTCGGTCAACCGGGTGATCTCGGCCGGGGCGAGCGCCCGCGGGTACCGCACCGCCTGGCAGGTCGGGCACCGCCACCCGTCGAGCGCGACCGGACGGACTGCCCACACCGCCGGGTCGCCGGCCGGCCCGAAGGTCGTGATCACCGCCGGCTCGAGCGCAGCTCCGTCGGTCCGGCAGGTCGGGGCGGGCCCCGGCGCGGTCTCGGACGATCGCGGCATCGACACCGGGAACCGCTCGGCCACGTCGAGCGACCGGAGGGTGATCACCACCGCGTTCGCGCTCGGCCCGAGGGCGCCGCTCACGAGGCCACCCGCTCGCGGTCGGTGCCGTAGCCCGCGAACGTGTCGCAGGTGTAGTGGGTGTGCAGGTGGTGCGCGTAGAACCGATACCCGAGGTTGGCGGGGATCGCGATCTGCAGCATCTGGCGGGCCCGGGACAGGCGTCGGGTGATGTTCGCGAACGAGTACACGTCCTTCCACGCCCGCTCGTGCCCTGCCAACAGTTCGGCCGGGGACAGCTGCTTCGGCTGGAACACCACGTGCTGGCCGTCGTACTTCTCCCAGTTCCGGTCGAGGATCCGCCCCTCCCGCTCGAACCGCTGGTACAGCGCGGTCCCCGGGAACGGCGTCAGCACCGCGAACCGCGGCAGGTCGATCGCGGCGTCGACGCAGAACCGGACGGTGTCGGCGAACACGTCGGGGGTGTCGTGGTCCATCCCGAACACGAACGTGCCCTGGATCGCGATCCCGCGGGCGTGGAGCTTCGCGACGAGGGCCGCGTAGTCGTCGGGGTCGTTGAACGCCTTGTTCGAGGTGGACAGCGCCGACCGGGACAGCGTCTCGAACCCGATCAGCAGCCCCTTGCACCCGCTGCGGACCATCCGATCGAGCAGGTCCTCGTCGTGGGCCACGAGGCTGGTCGCGAGCCCGAACCACCGGAGCCCGAGCGGGGTCAGCGCGTCGAACAGCGCCTTCGCGTACGGCGGGTCCGCGATCAGGTTCAGGTCGACGAACAGCGCCTTGCGGGTGTTCTGGGCGCGGATCTCGCGCACCACGTCCTCGACCGGCTTGTGGAACGGCTTGCGCCCCCACGCCGAC
Organism: Myxococcota bacterium; assembly: GCA_040079715.1. Lineage (GTDB taxonomy): Bacteria > Myxococcota_A > UBA796 > UBA796 > JACKER01. The sequence continues at coordinate 4,978 of JBEBJW010000401.1, forward strand.
GGCACCACGCAGAACTCGCACTTGTGGACGCAGGCCCGGGTCGCCTCGAACACCGCGGTGGTCGCGTAGTGCTTCGGGTTCAGCAGGTCCTTGCGGGGCAGGGGCCGGTCCGCGAGCGACAGGGTCGCCGACATGTCGTACCGGGCGCGCATCCGGCCGGCGACGAAGTCCCGAAGCAGCTCGGGCCACGTGTCCTCGGCGTACCCGGTGACCACCGCGTCGGCGTGGGGTGCCGCGTCGTCGGGGACCAGCGTCGGGTGTGGACCGCCGAGCACGACCGGGATCCCGCGGGCCCGCAGGCGGTCGGCGATCTGGTACGACCGCGGCGCGCTGCCGGTGATCACCGTGATCCCGACGAGGTCGGCCTGGAGATCGTCGGGGATGTCCTCGATGCCCTCGTCGTACAGCGCGATCTCCGCTCCGAGCTCCGGCGGGACGAGCGACGCGAGCGTCGGCAGCGTCAGCGGGGCGTACCGGAGCGACCGGCGGAAGATCCCGCCGCGATGGCGGTACAGCGGGCCTTTCGGCGACAACAGGGCGATCTTCACCCGACCTCCGAGCGTCCGTGTCTTGCGGCCGTCGGTCGGACATAATCCGTTCCGCCGGGCCCGGTCCTCCGCCGTCCGGTCGGGCATCGCAGGCTTCAGGGCACCCCACGAACACGAAGGTGGCCGTCGAGCGCGCGGACCGCGTCGTCGCGCCCGACCGCGACCGCCTCCGCCCGGAGCCACCGGAGGATCGCCCGGCGCAGGTGGGGCTGCCGGAGCCGCTCGCCCAGGCTCGCCGCGTGATCCGCCATCACCGGGTGCAGGAGGCCGAACGCGTCGGCGCGCTGGCCGGGGTCCACCGAGGCCCGCTGGAGCTCGGAGTGGTGCCGTCGGATCGCGAGCCAGAACCCGAGCTCCTCGAACACCGACAGCTCGATCGGGCGCGTGAGCCGCACCTCGACGAACGCGAGCCGGGTCACGAGCCGCGCCCGCGCCTGGGCCCGGACCGCGGCGAGCGCCTCCTGCCCGACGAACGTGTGCGCGACGAGCCGCGGGTCGACGGTCTGCGCCTCGACGGCGTCCACGATCCACGCGACGAACGAGGCCCGCAGCGACTCCGGCGCCCGGCTGGACGCCGCCCGAGCCCGGACCCTCCTCACCGACGCGAGCCCCGAGCGTCTGGGCGCGTCCTGCGCTCGGTGGCTCCTCGGGGAGCGCGCGGTCCGGCCCACCCTGCCGGCGGAGCACGAGCTGGTGGACCGGATCGGTCTGACGTCGGTGTCGGAGGTCGTCGTTGGCGCCTGACCAGTCCCTCGAACAGCTGGTGGCGATCGCCCGGCGCGCGGCCGCTCGCGGCTGGGTCCCGGCGACCTCGGGCAACTTCTCGGTGCGCGGGCCGGACGGGGTCTGGATCACGCCGTCGGGCGCCGACAAGGGCGCGCTCCAGGTCGAGGACCTGCTGGCGCTCGACCCC
>JBEBJW010000402.1:0-6417 GCA_040079715.1 Myxococcota bacterium
TATAAGAGACAGCCGCCTGGCCGGTCGGGTGGGGGCCCTCCCCCGCGACCCGGACGGCGACGCGCTCCGGGCCGAGGTCGCGCTCGCGCTCGGCCGGTTCGACGACGCGCGGGAGGTGGTCGCGGCCCTGCCGGCGGATCACTGGCGGGCGTGCAGCGTCCGCGCCGCGCTGTACGAGCTCGACGGCGACGTCGACCGGGCCGAGTCGGCCGGGGTCGCGGCGATCCACCTGGCCCCGCCTGCCCGTCGGCCGGCGCTGACCCGTCGGCTCACGGCGCTCCGGACGCGCCACCGCCGGACCGTGTCGCCGCCGCTCACCCTGTGGGAGCGGCCGCCGCAGGACCCGTGAGGCCGCGGGCCCCCTCGGCTACTCGACCTCGACCACCCCGAGGAGCAGCGGCACCGGGGTCGCGCAGGTGGTGCAGATCACGCCCACCAGCCACGTGCCGTCGGTGGTGAACCCCTCGAACGCCGCCCCGCCGTCGTCGGTGGCCGCGCCGAGGTCGTCGACCGCGGTGACGCCGAACGCGTCGAGCCGGTACAGGGCGTCGGCGTACGAGTCGAGCCGGAGGAACTCGCCCTCGATCTCCGCGAGGTCTTCGGTCGCGTAGTGGCCGATGATCAGCTCGTCGCCGATCAGCGCGTCGAACGAGTGGCCGAACACGTCGTTCGTCACGCCCGACCAGTCCATCGAGTACGGCGCGCTGTCGGCCGCGACCGTCATCACGGTCCCGCCGAGCTTCACGGTCGGCACGAGGGACGCGCTCGCGTCGGTGAACGTGACCGTGGTGTTCGCCTCGGCGTCCTTCGGCTCGATCACGATCGACGACAGGATGTCGGTCCGGCCGTCCGGCACGTTCATCAGCGACATCAGCCAGGTGGTGTTCGGGTCTTCGACCAACAGGGCCGTGTCGATCGGGACCCCGGTGATCTCGAACGCGGACAGCTGGCTCGTCTCGGCGCCGTCGTTCTGGTGCAGGTAGATGTCCTGCGAGTCGCTCTGGTCGATCTCGTTGACCGCGACGAGCTGGAGCACCTCCGCCAGCGGGGACGCGATGTTCAGCAGGGAGATCTGCTCGATCGCCGCGCCGTCGACGGGGCGGCCGCGCAGGTCGGTCGTGAGCCCCGCCCAGTCGATCGTGAGGTCGGATCCCGCGTGGACCGGCACCGGCGTGATGTCGAGCACCCCGGTGTACGAGTAGTTGTTGGCGTCGCCGAACACGAGCTCGGACGACCCCTTGCCGTTGCACGCACCGAGACTGACGCTGAGCGCCAGGACCGTGATCCACCGCATCCGTTCCTCCATCTTGAGGAGGTAGCCTCCCGTTCGGCCACCGTCACGGATCGATCACGGTCGGAGGAGAAAAGGGCGCCCGAGGACCGTCGGTTGCGTCGCGACGGGGGTTGGGATCCGATGGTCCCGGGCGCCCTCCGCCTGTACCGACACCCGCCGACGCCCGCGCCGTCCCGGTTCCCGGCCGTCGTGACAACTCGCGACGGCCTACTCGACCTCGACCACGGTGAGGAGCAGCGGGACCGGCGTGGTGCAGGTCGTGCACGAGATGCCGGCGAGCCAGGTCCCGTCGGCGGTGAACCCGTCGAACGCCGCGCCGGATCCGTCGGTGGCGGCGGCGAGATCGTCGACCGCGGTCACGCCGAACGCGTCCAGGCGGTACAGGCGGTCCGCGGCGGTGTCGAGCTGGAGGAACGCGGCCTCCACCTCCGCCGGGTCTTCGGTCGCGAAGTGGGCCAGGACCAGCTCGTCCCCGATCAGCGGGTCGAACGGGTGGCCGAACACGTCGACGGTCGCGCCGGACCAGTCGAGCGCGTACGGTCCGCGGCCGGCGGCGGTGGTGAGCGGGGCGCCGTCGAGGTGGACGTCGACCGTCAGCGAGGCGGTCGAGGCCGTCAGGGCCGCCGCCTGGTTCGTCGCGGCGACCTTCGGGACCAGGACCACCGACGACAGGATGTCGTTCCGCCCGTCCGGCACGTTCATCACCGACAGCAGCCAGGTGACGTTCGGGTCCTCGGTCATCACCGCGAGATCGATCGGCGCGGTGGACTCGAACGTCGACAGGTCCGCCGTGGAGCCCCCGTCGTTCTGGTGGAGGTAGATCAACGGCGAGTCGTCCTGGCCGATCTCGTTGGCCGCGATCAGGTCGAGCACCTCGTCGAGCGGCCCGAGCAGGCTCAAGAACGACGCCTGCTCCACGGTCGTCGGGTCGAGCGGGCGACCCCGGATGTCGGTGGTCAGGCCGCTCCAGTCGACCGACACCTCCGCCCCCGCCCGGACCTCGACCGCCGCGATGTCGAGGACCCCGGCGTACGAGTACGTGTTGTCGTCGCCGTACACGAGGGCCCCGTCGGCCTTGCTGCACCCGGCCACAGCCGCGAGCGCGATCCACGGTCGCATGTCGACCTCCCGCGGTCACGATACCCGGCCGGGCGCTACTCGACGGTGAGCGTGGTCGCCCACAGCGGGAACGGGCTCAGGCAGGTCGAGCAGGTCACCCCGACCACCCAGGTCCCCGCGGTGAACCCGGGGAACGCGTCGTTCGCCTCGTCGCGGGCGAACTCGAGCCGCGCCTCGGTGTCGCGCGCGACGTCCATCGTCCACCACTCGGTCGCGACCGACGGCAGGTCGAGCGCGGCGTCGCCGAGGGCGGCCGTCGTCACCCCGTCGATCTTGCCGATGAACAGCCGATCGCCGAGCTCCTTGTCGTACGGCTTGCCGAGCGCGTCGGTGGTGACGCCCGACCAGTCGATCGTGTAGGTCTCCCAGCCCGTCGCGGTGGTGATCGCGGTCGCCGGGAACGCGGCCGACCACGCGACGGCCGCGGACGTGTCGGTGAACTCGGCCCGCGACGCGTCGGACGCCCCGCCGACCTCGAGCGCGAGCACGGTCCGCAGGTCGAGCCGGGAGCCGTCGGTCTCCGCCAGCGCGGCGAGCCAGGTCTTGCCGGGCTCGGGGACCAGGTACGCGACCGGGTCGAACGGGGTCGACTGGTACACGAAGTCGGTCAGGTGCGCGAACACGAGGCCGTCGACCGGCGCCTGCCACACGGACAGCAGCTCGAACCCGAAGTCGTCGGCGGCGAGGTGTGCCCCGACCTCGTCCGGCGGGTACAGCACCTCGATCAGGGCCAGCACGGGGACCGACGCCGGGTCGAGCGGGGCGCCCCACGCGTCGGTGGTGATCCCGCTCCACGACAGCACCGTGTCGAACTGCGGCCGGATCGTGACCGACCCGACGGTCCAGTCGACGGTGGCCGCGTAGCTGTCGGCCTGCGCGACCACCAGGTCCGGGCCGGGCCGCGCCTCGCCGGTGTCGCCGGTCGTCCCGGTCGGATCCGGGTCGGTCTCGGTGTCGTCGGTCGGGGGGACGATCGTGTCGTCCGCTGCGTCGTCGCCGTTGCACCCGGCCGCCGCGATCACCCAGATCCACCGCATCACGCCTCCCCGTCGCCAGAAGTCCCGACCCGTCCGCTCGCCGTCAGTGTGCCCGATCGGTCACGGCTTCGGCCACGACAGCGTCCCGTCGTCCGCCACCGTCACCCCGGTCTGCGGGAAGTCCGCCGCGGTCAGCTCCCGCACGTGGTCGAGGCCGTCGCCCGCCGGGTCCGGGTGCGGGACCGAGTCCTCGTCGAGCAGGATCGGGTGCAGCTTGCCCTCGACCACCACCCCGTTGCCGGCGAGGGTCACGTCGAGCAGCACGGTCCGCCCGCCGTACCCGCCCGCGGTGCCGAACTGGCGGTACCCCATGAAGTTCCCGAGGGAGTACGCGATCATCCGGCCCTTGTACACCTCCATCGCCCGGAGGACGTGGGGGCCGGTGCCGATCACGAGGTCCGCGCCCGCGTCGATCGCCGCGTGGGCCAGCGCCTTGACGTTGCCGCGCTTCTCGCCCCACGCGACCTCGGTCTGGCCGGTGACGTGGCGGTGATCGGCCCCCTCCGCCCCGCCGTGGTAGCCGAACACCACCAGATCGGCCTCCTTGTCCGCCAGCGCGACCGCGGCCTTGACCTCGTCGAGCTGGTTGACGTTGAGACAGCACGAGCCCGAGTGGGCCGCGACCAGCGCCACCTTCAGCCCGTTCCGCTCGACGATCCCCACGTCGCCGTACCGGCCGGCGTGCGCGATCTTCACCCCGTCGAGCGCGCGCATCGTCGACTCCTGGCCGGCGGTGCCCACGTCGAGCGCGTGGTTGTTCGCCAGCTGGGCGAGATCGATCCCCGCCCGCTGGACCGCCCCGGCGAACCGGGTCGGGGTGCGGAACGCGTAGCACGAGGTGCTGTCCGGCGCGCACTTCGTCGACTCGAGCCCGTCCGCGAGCGGGCCCTCGAGGTTCAGGAACGCGATGTCCGCCGACTGGAGCAGCGGGCGGACGTCGTCGAACAGCACGTCACCGTCGCCGGCGGGCAGCCCGGCCGCCCCCTTGACCCGGTCCGAGCCCATCATCGTGTCGCCGCCGGCCACGAGCCGGATCCGCCGGCTGTCCGGGGTGGTCTCGACCGCGGGCAGCGGATCGCGGAACGCGCGGTACGACGATCGGGCCTTCGCGGCGGCGAGCCACATCCCGAGGTCCTCGTGGTCCGGATCGAGCTTCTCGACCTGGCTCCACGCGCGGCTGGCCCCGGCGAGATCGTCGCCGTTCCAGCTCGCCCACCCGAGCTCCCACCACGCCTCGACGTTGCCGGGATCCGCGTCGACCGCCTGCTGCAGCAGCGACATCGCGTCGGTCGTCCGCCCGGAGCGGAGCGCCTCGAGCCCGTCCTCGTACGGCCCCGCGAACGCCGGGACCACGCCGAACACCCATCCGACCGTCATTCCGAGCATCACCCACCCTTCGCGGACCACCCGCGCCACCGTCTAACCCGCCGATCGGTGGATCTCGGCCCTCGTCGGGGTACGCTCCCGAGCGGGGTGTGTCCGTGTCGAGGTGGAAGCGGCTGGCGACGCTCGGGGGGCTGACGAGCCGGGTGACGGGATCGTACCTCGGGGCCAAGGTCCGCGACGTGTTCCTCGACGAGGACGGCCGCAAGAAGGCGCTCGATCGCCTGCACCTCGACAACGCCGAGCAGATCGCCGCCACGCTGTCGACGATGAAGGGCGCGGCGATGAAGCTCGGTCAGCAGCTCGCGGTCGCCGCCGGGGCGCTCGATCTGCCGCCGGAGGTCGCCGGCGCGCTCGGGCGCCTCCACAAGGACGCCGAGGCCGTCCCGTTCGCCACGATCCGGGCCGACGTCGAGGCGTCGATCGGCGAGCCACTCGAGACGGCGTTCGGGTGGTTCGACGAGGCCCCGCTCGGGACCGCGAGCCTCGGGCAGGCCCACCGGGCGCGCCTTCCGGACGGCACCCCGGTGGTGGTCAAGGTGCTGCACCGCGGGGTCGCCGCCGCGGTCGACACCGATCTGCTCGCGCTGAAGGCCGTGCTGGTCGGGAGCCGGGCGCTCCGGCGGGATCGGGCCGAGGTCGAGGCCGCGTTCGACGAGATCCGCGACCGGCTGAAGGAGGAGCTCGACTACCTGCAGGAGGCGGTCAACCTCCAGCAGTTCCACGAGGCCCTCGGCGCGGATCCGCGGGTCCGGATCCCCCGCCTGCACCACCGGCTGTGCACCGACCGGGTGCTCACGATGGACCAGCTGCCGGGCCGGCACCTCGACGCGTTCCTGGTCGACGCGACCCGGGAGGCGCGGGTCACCGCCGGGCGGACCCTCGCCGACCTGTACTACACCGAGGTGTTCGAGCTCCGGATGCTGCACGCGGATCCCCACCCCGGCAACTACCTGTTCGAGGACGACGGGCGGGTGGGGCTGGTCGACTTCGGCTGCGTCAAGCGGTTCGACCGGTACTGGATCGCGACCTACGCCAAGGCCGCGATCGCCGGCCTCGACCAGGACCAGGACACACTGCTCGCCGCGTGCTTCGATCTCGGGGCGTGGAACGGCACCGACGCCGAGGACGCGGACTTGCTGTGGGCGTTCGCGGATCAGCTGTGCAAGGGGTTCCGCGCCGGCGAGCTCGAGCTCGGCCCGGAGAACGAGCAGCTGATGGAGGAGATGCGGCCGATCCTCAGCCGGTTCGTGTCGCGGCCCACCGTCCGGATCCCGAAGGACGTGCTGTTCGCGCACCGCTCGCTCGGCGGGCTGTACGCGATCCATCGGAAGCTCGGCACCCGGGCGGACTTCGGCGCGATCCTCCGGCGGCACGCGGAGGTCGCGGTCGCGAACGGGGGACCGGATGCCGGCGGGTGAGGTCGACCTCGGCGCCAGCCCGCTCCGGTGCGGGCGATGCGGCGCTCGGTTCGACGTCGGGCGGATCGTGGCCCAGGCGAACGGGGCGGTGCAGTTCCGGTGCGGGTCGTGCGACACCGTACTGTTCCGCGAGGGGTCGTTCCGGGACGGGCTGGGCCGGGAC
>JBEBJW010000403.1:0-6411 GCA_040079715.1 Myxococcota bacterium
GGGCGGAGCGGATCGAGCGCCGCGACCAGATCGGCCACGTCGTCGGCGGGCTCGGGCGCGACCTCCGGCGCCTCCTCGGGCAGCTCGACGAACGCGCTGGCGACCTTGCGAAAGAACCCCGCCACCTGGCGCCTCCCGACCTGGACGGTCGCGTAACTCGCCGTGGATCTTCGGCCACGGCGCCGACCAGCGGTGTCGGCGGCCGACGCGCGGCGACGCGGGTTCGGGACCTGTCCCTCGACCACCGACCTCCCCCTGGCTCAGACCCCCGCTACAGCGCGGCGAACCGGCCTCGGATCTCGCGCTCCATCGCTGCGAACTCCGGCAGCGCGCCGATGTTCTCCTGCCACATCAACCCAGCCGCGACGAGATCGTAGGTGTCCTTGACCTTCGCCCCGGACACGATCTTACCGGCCGGGTCGCGGTCCCGACCGATCAGGACGAGGGTGTCGCTCACGGCCATCGCCGCCCGGATGTCGTGGGTCACCAGCACCACCGTGTTGAGGTCGTCGATGTTCGCCACGTCGGTGACCAGCCGCTGGACGAGCTCGGTCGCCGCCGGGTCGAGGCCGCTGAACGGCTCGTCCATCAGCAGCAGGGTCGTCGGGTTCACGAGCTGCTGGGCGATCGCGACCCGCTGGCGTTGACCACCCGACAGCTGCGCCGGGTAGAAGTCCGCCCGCTCCTCGAGCCGGAAGTGGGTCAGGAGCTGGTTGACCCGCTCGAGGGCCTTGGCGCTCGTCATCCCGACCGCGGCGGCCGCCACGAGCAGGTTCCCCTTCACGGTGTGGTGCGCGAGCAGCGGGTAGTTCTGGAACACCACCCCGACCGAGCCGGCCCGGAACGGGTGACCGTCCGGTCCGAGGACCGTGCCCTCGTCCGGGGCGCGGAGGCCGGCCAGGATCCGCAGCAGCTGGGTCTTGCCGACCCCCGATGGCCCGAGCAGCCCCACGACCTGTCCGGTCTCGATCCCCGGGCGCAGCCGGTTGACGATGTCGAAGTCGATCCCGTCCAGCACCTGGTGGACGCCGAGGCGGAGCCGGACGTTGTGGACCCGCAGGACCAGCGCGGGGGGCGTCGTCATCGCTCGACCCGCCCGAGCTCGGCGTACGGGCACACGACGCGGATCAGCAGCCCGAGCAGGCCGTCGAGGGCCAGCCCGAGGACCAGGATCACCAGCAGGATGGCGTAGACCTCGGCCAGGTGGAAGTGCTTGTTCTGGTTGAGGATCAACGCCCCGATGCCGCCCTCGGACCTGGAGATCCCCTCGACCATCGTGATCATCGCCCATCCGATCGCGGCGTTCTGACGCAGCACCTCGAGCGCCTTGTCCAACGTGCCGCGCACCACCACCTCCCAGAAGATCCGGACCTCGCCCGCCCCGAGGACCCGCATCAGGTCGAACTGCTCCTGCGGGATCTCGAGCACGATCTGCGCCATCGACGTCACGAAGAACGTCACCATCGCGAACGTCAGCAGCGCGATCTTCAGCTCGTACCCGCCGCCCGTCAGCAGGGTGAACGGGAACACGAGACCGGTGACACCGATGAACCGGAGCTTCGACGTGGCGATCACCAGCGGACGGAGCGCGGCGATCACCGTCGCGTACGACAGGGCCAGCGAGATCACCACCGTGAGCGCCATCGCGTGGAGGATCAGCCGGATCGTGGTGAACAGCTCCGGACCCATCCCCTGCTCGAACCACAGGCCCCGGAGGGCCTGCAGGACCTCGAGCGGCCCGGGGAGCGTCTCCCACGGGGACAGCACCCACGCGAGCAGGGCCGCCGCGACCCACCCGCCGACGAGGATCGCCCAGATCGGCCCGTCGACCGCGCGGTTCGGGAGGAACGCCCGCGCGAGGGGCGACTCAGGTCGAGGTGCCAAGCACGATCTCCACCCGACGGTTCTGTGCCCGACCTTCGGGGGTGCCGTTCGGAGCGACCGGCTCGGTCATGCCGTGGGCGAACACCCGGACCCGTCCGGGCGGGAAGTTCGACGGGGACTTCTGCTCGAGCCAGCTCTTGACGGCGAACGCGCGGTCCTCGGACAGCTGCTGGTTCTTGTCGAGCCCGCCCTGGTTGTCGGTGTGCCCGTGGATCTCGACCAGGGTGCCACCGGCGACGACCAGCTCGTTGAACAGCGCCTCGAGCTCGGCCTCCGTCTTGGGGGTGAACGAGGCGGCGCCCGACTGGAACTGGATGTCCCACGCGCGCCGGCTCACCACCTGGTCGACCTTCTGGGCGGAGGTGAACGTCGCCACGTCCGCCACGCCGATCTTCGCGCCGGCCTGCTTCGCGACGCCCTCGACGTACGACGTGTCGAGGATCCGGTCGACCGCGTAGATCTCCGGGACGAGCTGCGGGTACTGCTGGACCACGATCTGGCCGAACACGGTGTAGGTCGCGGCGAACAGGTTGGTCGACCCCGGCGCGAGGCCGAACAGCTGGAGGTTGTCCGCCAGGTTGTTGACCGCCGAGCCGCCGAGCTCCACCTCGAGGCCCTGCTTGTCCTTCTGCCGCTGGACGGTGAAGTACCGGTACCAGTAGTCGGCGTCCTTCTCGCCGTACACCACCGCGGACAGCGCGGCGGCCCGCTTCAGGGCGGCGTCGTCGGCCTTGACCGCGTCACCGCCCTCGAAGATCGCGGTGAGCATCCCCTCGACCAGGTCGCGGTGCTCCGACATCCACTTCTTGTTGCCGATGATCACGTTCGGCATCTGGGACCGGTACTCGAGCGTCGACACGATCGAGATCAGGCCGCCCTTCTCGGTCGCGACGGTCACGTCGCCCGGGGTCCAGGTGACCACCGCGTCCACGCAGTGCTTCTCGGCCTTGCCGGTCTTCACGTTCTTCAGGTCGGTGCAGTACCCGGAGACGTACTTCTGGGCGGCGTCGATGTAGTCGCTCGCGTTGACCCAGTTCAGCGCGTTCGGATCCCAGGTGGTCTCGTCCGGGTTGTTCGGGATCGCGTTGTCGCCGAGCCACTTCATCGCGATGTTCCAGTCACCGTCGCGGAGGTAGCCGGCGACGAGGCCGCCGCGCGCGGACTGGGGGTTCGCCTTCCACGTGGGCGGCCCCATGAACTTGTCCTCGCCGCGGCTGTACCCGGCCGAGCCGACCACGACCGCGGTGTACTCGGGCCCGAGCTTCGACAGGTTGTCGTTCAGGCCCTTCAGGAAGCTCGCCGACCCGTCGCCCATGATCGCCACCATGTGCGCGCCGGCGGACGGGTTCGGCTCGGACTTCGAGGCCTCGGCGAACGCGACCATCGCGGCCTGCATCGCGTCGACGTTGTCCTCGCGCACGAGCTTCAGGTTCACCCCGTGACGGCACATCAGGCTGTCGGCGGTGGCCTGCTTGCCGCCGGTCGCGTACACGAGGCCCATCTGCGCGTTCCAGGCCCAGTGGTACAGCCGCACCTCGGGCTTGTCGGTGCACCCGGCCCCCGGATCGGCCACTGCGGCGAGCGCCTGGCCGGGCTGGGGCGCCACGGTCGGGACGACCGCCTCGGCGGTGGGCTTCGACGGCGCGATCACGGCGCGGACGGCGGGGACGAAGTACAGGACGGCCGCGATCACCGCGATGACGATGAGCGAAATCGCCAGCTTGCCTGCGGGCTTCAGCTTCACGTGGATCTCCCGGTTGTCGCACGGACTCGCCCGTTTCGGCCGAGCCCGTTCAGGGTACACATGCGACCCTCGGTACGTCCAGGCGGTCCGGGTTGTTGCCGAGGGTGCCCGCAGCGGGGTGGGGGCTCCGCCGGAGCAGCGCTCCAGTGGCCACCCGCCGGCCGGCGAGCGGCAGCCGCGGCCCGGCGACTGCGTCAGCCCCAGCGTCAGCGACCCCCGCCGAGGCGAGGATCGCGGCCAGCGCGACCCGGGCGAGCCAGAACCCGGTGCGACGGCGCCGCGGGGCGGAGGCGTGCTACCGTCGGCGACGGCTGTCTGTCCGGGAGACCACCGATGGACCTCGAGCGGCCGTGGCCCTACCGACGGCGCAAGCTCCGCCGCGCGGCGGGAGGGATCGCGTGGGCCGCGCTGGCCGTGGCCGCGCTGGCCCGCGCGCGGTGGGCGGGGCTGTCGCCGGAGTGGGGCGTCGCGCTGATCGCGCTCGCTCCGCTGGCGCTCCTGTCGCTGGTCCCGCCGCTGCGCGACGTGATCCGCGAGATCCGCGCCGCATGGCGGGTCCGGCCGCTGGTGGCCGCGACGGCGGCGGCGCTCCTGGCGGGCGACCCGGCCGCCGCCGAGGCCTACGCGCGGGAGGCCCTCGCGACCCCCGGTCTCGGTCCGCCGGCGCTGGGTCCGCTGATCCACAACCTCGGCGTCGCCCGGTCGCTCCAGGGCCTCCCCGACGGACCCGCGCTGATCGCGCTCGCCCTCGACAGCGGGTGGATCACCGCCCGGGCGATTCGGGCGGGGGACGCGCTGCTCGGCCGTCGATGAGCGGCGACCCGCGGCGGGGCGCCGATCTCCGGGGCCTCCGCGCCACCGCGAGGACGCCCACCAGCGCGCCGAAGCCGCCCCCCGGACCGCGGGAGGCGCACCCGCAGCCACCCTCCGCGGCAGGGTCGGTGACGGGCGGGTCGGCCGGCGGATCCCCCGCGTCGGTGGTCCCCGTCGGCCCATCGGTGCCCGGGTCGGACGTCTCGGGCGGGATCCCGGTGTCGCCGCCAGTGTCTCCGCCGGTGTCGCCGCCCGGGTCGGGGGTCGGGTCGCACGCGTCGCCGAGCCCGTCGCCGTCGGCGTCGGACTGGAGCGGGTCGGCCACGAACGGGCACCCGTCGACCGCGTTCGCGATCCCGTCGCCGTCGACGTCGTCCTCCCAGCCCATCGGATCGGTGCCGTTCTCGACCTCCGCGCCGTCGTCGAGCCCGTCTCCGTCGGTGTCCGTCGCGGCGGGGTCGGTGCCGTACACCCCGAGCTCCTCTGCGTCCGCGAGGCCGTCCGCGTCGAGGTCGATCCCGAAGCACTCGCTCGGGTGCGGGTACCAGAACCCGGCGCTCGCGAGGTCGAGGTCCCCGTCGCCGTCCGCGTCGAGCGCCACCACGTCGCCGCCGGCAGCGCCGAGCTCCACGTCCTGCCGCGCGAACGCCAGGTCCCCGCGGTTCACCTGCACCACCAGCCGGGACCAGCTCGAGCTGGTGGAGGCGAGGTCGAGGTCGCCGTCCCCGTCGAGGTCGCGGGCGATCACGTCGAGGACGGCGAACGCGTCGTACCCGACGGTCACCGCCGGACCGAACGCCCCGCCGCCGAGGTTCGGCCACGCCCGGACGAGCGAGCCGAGGTAGTCCGCCGCCACCACGTCGACGTCGCCGTCGCCGTCGAGGTCGCCCGCGTCGAGCCCGAACGAGCGCGCCGCGCCGACCGGCTGGGCCGCCCCGAAGCCGAGGGCGCCGAGGTTCGGGTACCACGCGACCTCGACCTCCCCGGCGGTGAGGAGGTCGAGGTCCCCGTCGCCGTCGACGTCGCCGGCCGCGAGCGCGTGGGGGTCGGCCACCGCGCGGGACCCGGCGCGCGACCAGACGCCCGCCGCCTGGGAGAACCACTGGATCGAGCCCCCGCCGACCGCGACGACCTCGAGGTCGCCGTCGGCGTCGAGGTCGAACGTCCCGAGCGCCTCGGGCTCGTACTCGAGGGGCGCCAGCAGCTCGGCGACGGGGAACGCGCCGCCCCCGGCGTTGTCGACCCGGAGGAGCCCCGCGTCGCCGCCCTCCACCAGGTCGAGGTCGCCGTCGCCGTCGAGATCGCCGACCGCGAGCGGCGGCACGAACTCCGCGGGCGCGCCGACCTCGCCCTCGGCGACGAACCCGCCGGCCCCGTCGCTGCGGAACCACTCGGCGTGCCCGTCGTACCAGGTGTACCCGTCGGTCTCGTGGGTCGAGGCCCACGACCCGACGAGGTCGGCGTCGCCGTCGCCGTCGAGGTCACCGGCGACGAGGTGATCGTGGGCCCGGCCGAACGGGACCCCGGTCCCGATCGGGAACAGCGCGACGCCGTCGCCGACGGTGTCCGGGCACACGTCGCACGCGTCTCCCGCGCCGTCGCCGTCGCCGTCGGCCTGGGCCGGGTCGACGACGAACCTGCATACGTCCAGGTCGTCGCACCGGCCGTCGACGTCGGTGTCGGGGCCGGTCCCGGCGCACGGATCGCACGGGTCGCCGACGCCGTCGCCGTCGCTGTCGCCCTGGAGCGGGTCGGCGACCAGCCAGCAGTCGTCGATGTCGTTCGCGAACCCGTCGCCGTCGACGTCGACCGGGGCGTCCGGGGTCGCCGGGTCCGACGCGTCCACCCGGAGCTCGCGGGCGTCGGTCCGGCCGTCCCCGTCGGTGTCGACCGCGGCGCATGTCCGGTGGTCGAACGCGACGGTCAGGCCGGTCGCGGTCCCGCCGCGCGCCAGATCCGGCCCCTCGAGC
>JBEBJW010000404.1:0-6405 GCA_040079715.1 Myxococcota bacterium
CCCGTAGCCCACGCCCTCCGCCCCCGCCCCGTCGAGCGAGCCCCACACCAGCGCCAAGACCATGCCCACGCACCAGGTCCCGGCCCCAATCCGACGCCGCGTCCTCAGATCCATGACGTCACGACTCCCCGACCCGCGCCTGCGGGAGCAACGAAACCCCGGACACCCCGGCCGTCGAGACGAGCTCGCGGACCAACACGTCGCCTGCCTCGAGCTTGCGGAGGTTCACGTCGTACACGAGCTCCTCGGGGCCGCCCTGGCGGGCGATCCGCGCCGCCGCGAGCTGGAACGACCGACAGTGCCGCCGGAGCAGCGTCCCGATCGCCTCGCGGCCGGTGTCGTCGCCGAGGTATTGCAGGCGGAGGACGCCCTCCTCGCCGGACCGGGTCCCGAACGCGGTCCAGTGGAGGAACAGCGACGCGCCCCCCATCACCGCGGTCCCGGTCATCGCGATCCCCAGCATCCCGGTGCCGGCGGCCATCCCGACCGCGACCGACAAGAACAGGAACACCGTGTCCCGGGCGTCCTTGATCGGCGTCCGGAACCGGACGATCGCCAGCGCGGCGCCGAGGCCGAACGCGCGGGCGAGCGAGTCACCGACCACGCACATGATGACGCACACCACCATCGACAGCAGCGCCTGCGACTGTACGAAGTTCTGGCTGTACGACAACACGCCGTGAGACCACGAGTAGAACCAGCCGATCGCCTGGCCCGCGAGCCACGCCACCAGCACCCGCAGCAGGAAGTCGCCGACGCCGACCTCGGCCCCCGGCGGCTGCGCGAACATCGTCGTCAGAATGCCGTCCACCGAAACCCTCGTTCGAGCGACGCCCACGGCAGATGGCCCGCGATCATCGCTCCTTGCGCGTACTTCGAACAGCTGATCCGATACAGCTCGAACTCGTGGACCAACTGGAGCATCCACATCGGGTGAGCACCGTTGAACTTCATCTCGAGGATGATCTGCGGCCCGTCGAGCGTGACCGGCATCCAGGCCGTCGGATCCGGGACGTACGGCACCGTGTCGTCCGGCGGCTGGACCTGCAGCCCCGTGTCGAACGTGAGCCGGGCGCCGTCGCCGTAGGTGCTCTGGTACGCCTCGCGCTCGTACCCCACCCACAGCCGGGGGCGCAGGTCGTAGCTCTCCACCAGGGTCCGGAACCGGTTCAGGTCGTCCTGGTGCGACGCCTTGAGCGCGGGGAACCCGCCGTCCGGCGGCGGATCGCCCCGGCACAGCCCGTTGATGTACTTGCGGGCGAGCAGCGCCCGGGTCTTGACGATCGAGGTGCCGACCCGCCCTTTGATCTCGCAGAACACCACGTCGTCGTCGGTCCAGCCGTAGGTGCGGACGCGGATCTTGAACCGGTTGCGGACGCCGTCGATCGTCTGGTTGGCGAGCATCCAGTCCATGCTGTCGAAGTACAGGCTGTTCACCTCGTACTTGCCGTCGGTGCCGTACTGGTCCGGCTCACAGAACGTACGGGCCCACTCCCGGATCGCCGCCACCTGGTGGGCGTCGATCAGGTACTTGAACTCGTACCTGGCGAGCATGTCCGGCATCAGTCGTTCGCCGCTCCGGGCGACGGCGGGCCGGGGGACCAGGTGTCCGACCCGTCCGGACTGCGCTGGATCGAGATGTCGTGCGCGAATGGCTCGAGGTCTTCCTTGCTGTCGATCAGCGGGTTGTCGAGCACGTTCGGCCCGTACACGGACACGTCCTCGCCGCCGGTGCTCTTGAGCGAGAACGAGGCGTGGAGCGGTCCCTCCTCCTCGTCACCGTCGGCGAACACCACGAGGTAGCCGCCGGCGGGGATCGTGGTGCCGTCCGGGAACAGCCAGTTGAACGGGTTCGCCACGTCGTCGGTCAGCCACCAGCCGGACAGGTCCGCCGGCTCGTCCGACGCGTTGAACAGCTCGATCCAGTCGGGGAACGCGCCGACCTCGTCCTGCAGGCCCGTCGTGTTCCACGCGAGGATCTCGTTCACCTTCACCGACGGGAGGGTCGACGGAGGCGTGCCGGTCTCGATCGTGGTGTCGTCCTTGGTGTTGTTGTCGGTGCCGCCGTCGTCCGACGCGGGACCGGAGCACCCGACCGCGACGGCCGCCGTCGCGAGCAGGGCGGGGGAGATTGTGACGGGGCTCTTCACGTGTTCGTCTCCAAATCGTCACGGACAGTCCGCAATCACCCTACCATGCCCGACCCGCCGCCGACCCGTCACAACCTCGACGGTTCGCGACTTCGCAGCGTGGGAACGGCCGACTCTCGGACACTCGTCCGACACCGGCCGTCGGACGCGTCCCTGGGTGGGATCGCGTCACGGGTTGTCGCTCGGTTTGCGGCACCCGAGCGAGGGGTGGTACGACCAGCGTCTATCTCGGGCGAGGTGATCGATGGGACGTAGCTCGGTGAAGACGGCGGGCGTGGCAGCGGGCGCGCTTTTGACGATCCTGTTCGGCGGGAGCGCGTTCGCGTGCCCCGGGGCGGAGATGGCGGGGAGCTCCCCGCAGACGACGCTCGCCTCCGCGGCGGCGCCGGATCCGACGCACTGCGCGAAGAACGCGGCGCTGGTCGGCGGGAACTGCTCGTGGTCCACCGGCGCGATGGCCCAGCGGGTCGACGCCGAGGGCAAGGCCATCGCGTTGACGGCGAAGCTCGCGAAGCAGGAGCAGAAGCTGCCGTCGCAGGTCGCGGTCCCGTTCCAGGTGGGCGACATGTACGTCATCGCGAACGAGGTGATCGAGCAGGCCGACGCCTCCGCCACCCTCGCGCTGACCGGCAAGATGCTCGAGGTGGACGGCGTGAAGTACTTCCTGGTCACCTCGTTCCAGAAGTCGAACACCTGACCTGCCCGGCGGGGGCTGGGTCGCACCTCAAATCGGCTGATTCGGGGTGCACTCCGACCGGATCCGTGGCATAAGGTCGTGCCACGAGGGATCCATGCGGTCCGACCCCCGCCACCGCTCAGAGTCCGCCCTCCGGGAGTTCTCGCTCCGGGACGACGGACCGAACTGGGTGCGCGTCGGGGTGGAGGTCGACCAGATGCCGACCGATCCGATGACCGCCGGCGGCGGTTGGACCGAGCCCGAGTTTTCCGAGCCCGACTGGCCCAGTATCGGCGGGGCCGGTGTCGGGCCTGGTGTCGGCGGACCCGGCGCCGCGGACGCCCGGGTGCTCCTCGGCCGCGTCGGTCGGTACCCTGGCCTCCCTGGTGGGGGCCGGGGCACGCCCACGTCGCTGCCGCAGATCCCGGACGATCTGCCGCTGCCGATCCGCGCCCGCCCCGGCGAGTCGCGTCCCTCGGGTGGCCCTGGCAGATCGGGTCCCCTGGGCGGCCTGCCGCGGATGCGGGACGACGAGCCCACCGGCGACGGCTCGCTCGACGAAGAAGACCGGTCGACCGGGCTGTTCGAGTCGTGGGACTGGGACGAGGCGCCGCCGACCGGCGAGCCGTCGCTCGACAAGTGGACCGAGCGGCCGTCGCAGCCGCTCCCGCGGGCCCCGGTCCGGGTGGCGCCGGACGGCGGGCTCCACGCGGTCGACGATCACGCGTCGCTCCCGCCCGAGCCGCGTCCCCCGCTGGTGAACTCGATCACCGACGCGGTGGCGGAGGAGGCGGTGGGTCAGCGGGCGGCGCCGCCAGCGAGCGATCCGCGCCCGGTGGCGGACGAGGTGGTCGACTGGCCGCCGCCGATGGTCCGGCCGCAGGTGGACTATCCGCCGGGATGGACGGGCGACGAGGTCGGTACGCTGATCGTGATCGATCCGTCGAACCGGTTCCGGCTGGCGGAGCGCCGATCGGGGTTGCCGGTCTGGGCGGTCGACGCCGCGGCGTGGACCCTCGGGTTCGTAGCGATGTTCCTGACCGGGCTCGTCACCACCGGCAGCGCGGCCCTGGTGTTGTTCGCGCTGTCGCTCTGACGGTCCGGGACGGTTAATCGGCGGGGTCCCGGGTGTCCGGGATCTCCCCACCGGGAGTCGGAGGTCCGATGCCGATCGTGCTCGCGCTGTTGACCGGGTGCCGCACCGAGCCCGCCGACGACACCGGCGGGTCCACCACCTTCGGCGAGCCGTCGGGCTGCGACCCGCTGATCCCCGAGGTCTGCGCGCTGCCGTGGCCATCGTCGGTGTTCGAGGCCGTGGATCCGTCGACGGTGACCGGTCGGCGGCTGGCGCTCGGGCCGGACAGCCTGCCGGTGAACCGCGACGGGGTGAAGATCGATCCGGCGATGGTGAACCGCAAGGACGGGTTCTCGACCGTCGGGCCGGTGGTCGTGTGGTTCGACGGGCTGCCGACCGACGGCGTCGTGCCGGGGACGATCCGCCACGACGACCTCGACGCGGTGTACGCCGGCGACGCGAAGACGGTGATCGTCGACACGGTGACCCACGAGCGCGTCCCGCACTTCGTCGAGCTCGACATGGCGGCCGACGATCCCGCGCAGCGCGTGCTGTTCCTCCGGCCGGTCGCGCCGCTGGCCCACGCGCGCCGGTACGTGGTCGGGATCCGCGGGCTGACCCGCGCCGACGGCGCCCCGGTCGCCGTGTCCGACGCGTTCGCCGCCCTCCGCGACGGCACCGCGTCGACCGACCCGGACGTGCTGTCACGCCGGGCCACGTTCGACGAGCTGGTCGTCCCCGAGCTCGAGGCCCAGGGGTTCGGCCGCGGCGAGCTCCAGCTCGGGTGGGACTTCGGCACCGTGTCGCAGGAGTCGTCGCTCGGGCCGGTGGTCGCGATGCGCGACGACGCGCTGGCGCGGATCGGCGCCGGTCCCGCGTACACGATCGACAGCGTCGAGGAGGGTGACTGCGCGGTCGAGGGCGAGCACGTCGCCCGCACCGTCCTCGGCCACCTCACCGCCCCGCGGTACACCGACGTCGACGCGCCGAAGGCGAAGCTCGTGTACGGCGACGACGGGCTCCCGGTGTACTCCGGCGACACCTCGGTCGAGTTCCTGGTCCGGATCCCGTGCTCGCTCGCCGTGGACCCCGGGACCGGCGGTCGGGTGGTCCAGTACGGCCACGGGCTGTTCGGCGACGTGGACGAGGCCCGGAGCGGGTACCTCGGCGAGCTGATCGACGCGAACCGGTGGGTGCTGATCGCCCAGAACTGGACCGGGATGTCGTCGGCCGACGCGCCGTACATCACGCTGATGCTGACGCTCGATCTGTCGGACTTCGACATGATCCCGGACCGGACGACCCAGGGGTTCGTCGAGTGGGTGGTCGGGCTGCGGCTCGCCCGCGGCGCCCTCGCCGACGACCCGGCGCTCGCGTTCGGCGGCGCATCGGTGATCGATCCCGCGCTCGAGCCGGTGTTCTACGGCAACAGCCAGGGCGCGATCTTCGGCGGCGCGTACACCGCCCTGTCGCCGGACATCGCGCGCGGCGTGCTCGGGGTCGGCGGGATGCCGTACAGCCTGCTGCTGTCGCGGTCGGCGGACTTCACGCCGTTCTTCTCGGTGTTCGAGGAGAAGTACCCGGATCGCCGCGACATCGGGCTGATCCTCGCGGCGCTCCAGACCGCGTGGGACCCGGGGGAGGCCGGCGGCTACGCGAACGTCCTCGGGGCGACGCCGCTGCCGGGTTCGCCCCCGAAGCGGATCCTGATGCAGAACGCGATCGGCGACGCGCAGGTCAACACGCTCGGCGGCCAGTTCGGGGCCCGGGCGGTCGGCGCGGTCAGCGTCGGTCCGGCGGTCCGGCCGATCTGGGGGATCGACGAGGTCACCGGCCCGATCGACGGGTCGGCGATCACCGAGTGGCACTACGCCGACGGCCCGGTCGAGCCGTTCGACAACGTCCCGCCGGACAGCGCGGTCGACACGCACGAGTGCCCGCGCCGGGAGCCCGCCGCGCAGCTCCAGCTCGCGAAGTTCGTCGAGACCGGGATCGTCGAGCAGTTCTGCGACGGGCCGTGCGAGTCGGTCCGCGCCGGGCTGTGCGACTGACGACCGCGCTCGTTCCACAGCGGTGACGGCACGGCGTCGGGTGCGTGCATCCCAGCCGTCGGGATCCCAGCCTCGCCTGATCCGGTCAGGCGTTCGGGGGATCCGCCGGTCGGCCGTGGGCGCGCAGCTCCGGGTGGCGTCCCGTCCCCCGCGGACCGAGCACCGCTCGACCTCCGCGTCCGGAGGTCGCTCGACACTGGAGCGCGATCGCCGCCTCCTCCGCGGCGAGCGAGTCGCGCCTCTCGCGCGGCGGGACGGCCCCGCGGATCGAGGACGTTCGGCCGTCGAGCGCCCGACGCCCGCTCCCGGGTACCAGGGGAGGCACCTCCTCGACCCCGCGCCCAGATCCCCGATGCCCCGACCGGCGCGCGGCACCACGAGGCGGACCTGCGGATCGAGGACGCTCCGACTCCGCCCACCTCCTCGACGCCGCGGCCACATCCCCGATGCCGC
>JBEBJW010000405.1:0-6402 GCA_040079715.1 Myxococcota bacterium
CAGGCCGCGACCCCGAGGTCGAGCGACAGCTGAGTCGTGCGCTCCACGTTCTGCACCGTGAACAGCGCCCCGACCGCGAGCAGGAGGACCACGACGACCGCGACGAACGTGCCCCGACCCATCGGCTCCTCCCGGCTCCCCTACCCTACGTCATCACGACGCGTCGCGGGTCTCGGACTTCGTCTTCAGCTTGCGGGACAGGTCGCCCATCACGTCGCCGAGCCGGGCCGAGGAGTCGGACTGGTTCTGCATGTAGCCCTCGATGTCGCCGGCGCTGCGCTCGACCGCACCCTTCTCCGACAGGGAGACCTTCCGGTCGTGGCTGTCGATGTGGATGATCTCGGCCTTGACGACCTTGCCCTCGGGGTAGTGCTGCTGCCAGTCACCGTTCGGGTCGTGCGCGAGCTCGGACAGGTGGACCAGGCCTTCGACGCCGTCTTCGATCTCGACGAAGATCCCGAAGTCGGTGCGGTGGACCACCGGGCCCTCCATCACCTGACCGAGGAAGAACCGGCTGTGGACGGTGTACCACGGGTCTTCGGACAGCTGCTTGATGCCGAGGGAGAACCGCTCGTTCTCCTTGTCGATCGACAGGACGCGGGCCTCCACGTCGTCACCCTTCTTGAACTTCTCGGACGGGTGCCGGATCCGCTGACCCCAGGTGAGGTCGCTGATGTGCACCAGGCCGTCGATCCCCTCGTCGATCCCGACGAAGATCCCGAAGTCGGTGACGTTGCGGACCTTGCCCTTGACGATCGAACCGACCGGGTACTGCTGCTCGACGATGTCCCACGGGTTCGTCTCGAGCTGCTTCATCCCGAGGCTGATCCGCTTGTTCTCGATGTCGATGCCGAGGACCTTCGCCTCGACCACGTCCCCGACCTGGACCAGCTTCGACGGATGCTTGATCCGCTTGTTCCAGGTCATCTCGGAGATGTGGACCAGGCCCTCGATCCCGTCTTCGAGCTCGACGAACGCGCCGTAGTCGGGGATCGACACGACCTTGCCGCGGACGATCGCGCCGATCGGGTACTTGTACTCGGCCTCTTCCCACGGATCCGGCCGGATCTGCTTGTAGCCGAGGCTGACCCGCTGGGTCTCGGGGTCGAACTTCAGGACCTTGACCTCGACCGACTGGCCGACCTCGAACACTTCGCTCGGGTGGTTCAGCCGGCCGTAGCTCATGTCCGTGATGTGGAGCAGGCCGTCGATCCCGCCGAGGTCGATGAACGCACCGTAGTCGGTGATGTTCTTGACCACGCCGGTCATGATCGCGCCGATCTGCAGGCGCTGGATCGTCTCGTCCCGCTTCGACTCGCGCTCCTGCTCGAGCAGGACGCGGCGGGAGAGCACGATGTTTCCGCGCTTCTTGTTGAACTTGATGATCTTGAAGTCGTACTCTTCGCCCATCAGCTTGTCGAGGTTCTTGACGGGGCGGAGATCGACCTGCGAACCGGGGAGGAACGCCTTGACCCCGATGTCGACCTGGAGACCGCCCTTGACCCGGGCGACGATGGTGCCGTGGACGACCTGGTCGGCCTCGACGGCCTTCGAGATCTCGTCCCACGCCCGCATCAGGTCGGCCTTCTCCTTGGACAGGACGAGCATGCCGTCCTCTTCCTCGGTGGTGTCGAGGTACACCTCGACCTCGTCGCCGACCTTGATCGTGAGCTCACCTTCCGGCGTCTTGAACTCGGCGACCGGGATCATCCCCTCGGACTTGTAGGAGATGTCCACCGTGACCCAGTCGTCATTGATGCCGATCACGCGGCCCTTGACGACGGACTTCTCACGGACCCCCTTCTCGCCCATGTATTCGTCGAAGAACTGCTTGAACTGGTCGTCGGTGATCTGATTGAGGGCGAGGTCCGCGATCTTCGGGTCAGTCATTTGAGTTTGAAACCTGTGGTACCAGGCGCTGTCAGCCTGACAGGGCAAGGGGTTCGGTGTGCCGCCCGCGCCGGATGCGCGCGTCGAGCACGGTTGAGCGTCGCACTGGGGAGGTTTCCCCGAGGCCGATGCTCCCGGAGGAGGATCCGCCCCACCCAACGAGGTGTGCGACAGGCCGTCGTATCGCCGCGTGGGGCGCGTGTCAACCGGCGGCGCGGGCCCTCGCCAGGGCGAGCAGCCGCTCGACGACCGCGGCGACCGACAGGCCGGTGGTGTCGACGATCACCGCGTCCGGGGCGGCGCGGAGCGGGGCGACCGGCCGATCCCGATCCTGCCGGTCCCGGGCCGACAACGCCTCGCGGACCACCCCGAACTCCGCCGGCTCCCCGCGCGCCACCAGCTCGTCGAACCGCCGCCTGGCCCGCTCGTCGAGCGACGCGTCCAAGAACACCTTCAGCGCCGCGTTCGGGAGCACGACCGTCCCGATGTCGCGCCCGTCCATCACCACGCCGCCGGCCTCGCCGAGCGCCCGCTGGAGCCCGAGCAGCGCGTCGCGGACCTCGGGGTGCCGGCTGACCCGGCTCGCCCCCTGCCCCACGTCGTCGGACAGGATCGCCCGGGTCAGGTCCTCGCCGTCGACGGCGACCTTCAGCGCCCCGCCGTCCCAGTCGAACGCGAACCCGAGCCCGCGGGCGACCGCAGCGACCCCGGGCGCGTCGTCCCAGTCGATCCCGCGCCGTCGGGCGATCAGCGCGACCGCGCGGTACATCGCGCCGGTGTCGACGTACTGGAACCCGAGCGCGTCCGCCACGGCCCGAGCGACCGTTCCCTTGCCGGACGAGCCAGGACCATCGACCGCGATCGCGATCTTCCGGATCACCCGACTTCGGCCGCGTTGACGCTACGGAACGCGCCGAGCTTGCGGAACCGGGCGTACCGGTCGGCCTCGAGCGCGTCGCGCGACAGCGGCAGCAGCTCGCACAGGTGGCGCCGGATCGCACCGCCGACCGCGAGGATCGACTCGATCGGGTATCGGTGGGCGGACCCGAGGTGCTCGGGGACGACCTCGTCGGCCACGCCGAGCTCGAAGCAGTCCGCGGCGGTGATCCGGAGCGCCTCGGCCGCCCGCGACGCCTCGGCCCGGTCCCGCCACAGGATCGCAGCGCAACCTTCGGGGCTGATCACCGAGTACACGCTGTTCTCGAGCATGATCAGCCGGTTCGCGACCCCGATCGCCAGCGCGCCGCCGGAGCCGCCCTCGCCCGCGACCAGCGCGACCACCGGCACCCGCAGCCGCGCCATCTCCATGATGTTCCGGGCGATCGCCTCGGCCTGGCCGCGCTCCTCGGCGTCCAGCCCCGGGTAGGCACCCATCGTGTCGATGAACGTGACGATCGGCATCCCGAACCGGTCGGCGATCCGCATCAGCCGCAGCGCCTTGCGGTACCCGTCCGGCCGGGCCATCCCGAAGTTCCGGAACAGGTTCTCCTTGGTGTTGCGGCCCTTCTGGTGCCCGATCAGCACCACCGGCTTGTCGTTCAGGCCGTCGTCCGGGGCGCCCGCCGGCATCGGCTTGAACCGCGCCGTGCCGCACACGATCGCGTGATCGTCGTACCCGGCCCGATCGCCGTGCAGCTCGACGAACTCGTTGAACAGGCCCTCGACGTAGTCGAGCATGTACGGCCGCGCGGGGTGCCGGGCGAGCTGGGTGCGCTGCCACGGCGTGAGCTGGCCGAA
The DNA here is from genome assembly GCA_040079715.1 of Myxococcota bacterium. GTDB lineage: Bacteria > Myxococcota_A > UBA796 > UBA796 > JACKER01. Next base: position 3,628 of record JBEBJW010000405.1, read on the forward strand.
GATGTTCTGCTGGAGCCGACGCGCCTGGACCTCGAGCTGCTCGATCGACGCCGACAGGTCGACGCCGTTCTGCTGCTGGAGCTCGCGGAGCTGAGTGATCCGGCGCCGCAGCTCCACGACCGGCCGTTCGAAGTCGAGGACGACGTCCACGGGCAACCCTCCGAGACGGCGCACCATATCGCGTCCCGGGCCCCCGGCCATCCCCCGGTCGCGGTCGGGACCGGGTCAGGGCACGGCCCGGAGCGAGGACGACGGCCCGTCGATCCGGAGGGTGGACCCCTCGAACACCACCGGATCGATCCGCAGGCTCCGCGCGCCGCCCTCGTCGTACGTCGCGATCGGCGCGGTCCACGCGTGGTACGCGAGCCAGGTGCGGCCGTCGTGATCGCGGAACACCGCCTCCCCGCCCGGGCCCCACACCGGGTCGATCGTGGCGAACACGGGCCCGTCGCCGACCTTCTCGCACGGCCCCGACGGGGTGCTGCAAACCGCCGCCCCGACCGCGTACGACGCCGACTCCCACCAGTTGGCCGAGTACAGCAGGTGCAGCGTCCCGTCGTCGCCGCGGACCATCGCCGGGTTCTCGATCAGCGGGTCCTCCCACGCCCGGTCGTGCCGGATCAGCTCGGACGGCGCGGCGAGCAGCCCGAGCCCGTCGTCGGTCAGCGGTTGGCTCCACAGCACCACGTCGAGTCCGCAGCAGTTCCCGTCGTTCTTCCAGAGCAGATACCGCGCGCCGTCGACGTCGGTGAACGGGTACGGGTCGATCGAGCCGCCGAGCGCGTCCTGACACACGAGCGGCGCTCCGAGCGCGTCGACGTACGGCCCGTCCGGGGCGGTGGCGGTGGCGGCGCCCACGCACTGACGTCCGCGGGACCGGTCGCGGGCGGTGAAGTACAACACCCAGGTCCCGTCGCCCCGATCGAGGACACCCGGTGCCCAGGTCAGGGACGCGCCGGACACCGCCCACGCCGGGAGCTCCGGCAACGCGTCGCCGACCCGGTCCCACTCCGCCAGATCGATCGATCGGGCCACCGCGACGTTGGCCCACCCGGTGTTGGTCCCGAACGCCAGGTACGCGCCGTCGATCGGCAGCACGAACGGATCCGGCAGGTCCTCGGCGAACACCGGGTTGGCATACTCGACCGGGACCCGCGCGGGCTCGGAGGTCGTCGGTGCGGTCGTCGAGGACGACGGAGGCGACGGCGGGGTCGGGTCGGTCGGGGCGCCGGTCTCGCCGGTCGGCGCCTCGGCCGACGGTGGGACGCGGACCTGCGGGTCGCCCGCCGAACACCCGAGCCACCAGCCGATCATCGTCCACCCCTCCGGGCCGGCGATCCTACCCGAACACCTCGTCGGCGGCGCGGAGCAGGGCGTCGATCGCGCCCCCGTCCACCGGCGCGTACCCGAGCGATCGCATCCAGGTGCGCTGCTTCCGGGCGAACCGCCGGGTGTCTCGCCGGGTCCGACGGATCGCCTCGTCGAGCGGCAGCCCGTCGAGCAGGTGATCGCACAGGTGGCGATACCCGAGCGACTGCATCGGCTTGAGCGACCGGTCGAACCCGCTGGCGAGCAGACGCTGGACCTCGTCGACGTACCCATCCGCGATCATCGCGCCGACCCGGGCGTCGATCCGGGCGTCGAGGTCCGGGCGATCGACCCACACCCCGACGTGCGGCACCCGGTCGGCCTCGGCGGCGTGGGCCGACTGGAGCGCCGACAGCCGCCGGCCGGTCGCGTGGAACACCTCGAGCCCGCGCACGATCCGGACCCGGTCGTGCGGGTGGAGCCGCGCCGCGAGCGCCGGGTCGACCTCGGCCAGCGCCGCGTGGGGATCCGCCGACGCCTCGAGCCGCGCCCGGATCGCGGGATCGACCGGCGGCGTCTCGACCAGCCCGCGGACGAACGACCTGAGATACAGGCTCGTGCCCCCGGCGACGATCACCCGCGGGTGCGCCGCCCGGACGTCGTCCGCGATCGCCGTGAACGCCGCCGCGTCGAACGGCTGGTCCGGGTCGACCAGATCGATCCCGAAGTGCGGCGCCTCGGCGCGTTCGGCGGCGGTGACCTTGCCGGTGCCGATGTCCATCCCGCGGTACACCTGCATCGAGTCCGCCGACACGATCACCGCGTCGAACCGCTGGGCGACCGCGATCGCGCCGGCCGTCTTCCCCGCCGCGGTCGGGCCGGCGATCACCAGCACCCCTCCGGGGATCACCGACCCTCCAGTGTCACCCGGGCCACCATCGGGAGCGGGATGCCGATCGCCAGCGCCTGCGCGACCAGATCGTCCGTCACCGGCGCCGGCGGGAGCCGATCGGCCCACGCCTGTGGATCGGCGCCGACGGCGAGCGCGACCCGCAGCACGTCTCCCGCGCTCAGGTCTGCCACCGCGGACGGCACCGCCCGGACCACCGCCTCGGTCCCCGAGAACCGAGCGGCGACCAGCCCGACGTCACCGAGCGCGTCGGCGAGGGCGTCCAACCGGCCGAGCGCGTCGGCGGACAGCCCCACCCGGACCGGGATCAGCAACCGCTGCGGGTCACCGGCGCCGCGGTGGAGCCGGACCTGCCAACCGAGGCGCCCCCCGTCGATCACCGCGATTCCGTCGGCCTGCTCGACCACGATCCACCGTCCGCGCGCCGTGCCGACGATCCGCGGCGGCTCCGGCGCGAACGCGGGCGGCGGCGCTTCGGCGGCCACGGATCCGGCGTCGGGCGCGGGCTCGCCCCGTTCGACGACGTCCGCGCCCGGTCGCAGGACGAGTGCTCCCGG
>JBEBJW010000406.1:0-6394 GCA_040079715.1 Myxococcota bacterium
GCCTGGACTCGCTGCTGGCGCTCGAGCTCCGCGATCGGCTGGCCGAGGCGGTGGGCGCGCCGCTCCCCGCGACGGTGGCGTTCGATCACCCGACCGTGGACGCGATCGCGCGGTTCCTCGACCGTCGGTGAGCCGGCGCCCGCGATCGGCATCCGATCGGTGTTCATGGACGGCGTCGTCGCCCGGATGGGCCTCGGGCTGGCGTTCGCAGCAGCCGCCTGGCGTGGCTCTCGAGCAGGCCGGGTGCAGTTGCCGTGGCCGCGTCGTCGGCGTACGTCGACTGGATGAAGCTGACCGTGACCTTGGAGCCGCGCGGGCCCGCCGGGCTGTCGTGCTGACCGACGCGCAGGTCGCCGAGCTCGGCGGCGGCAAGAAGACGTTCCCGGTGCGGGTGACCGTGAACGGGACCGTGCTGTCGCTGCGCCTCGCCCGGATGGGCGGCGAGAACCTGATCGGCCTCGCGCGGGCCGCCCGCGAGCAGGCGAAGGTCGAGATCGGCGCCACGGTGGAGGTCGAGATCGAGCTCGACGCCGCCGAGCGGACGGTCGAGGTGCCGACGGACCTCGCGGAGGCGCTGGCGGCCGATCCGCAGGCCCTCGCCGCGTTCTCGGCCCTGTCGTACGCCCACCGCAAGGAGTACGTCCGCTGGGTGGAGGAGGCGAAGAAGGCGGAGACCCGGGCGGATCGCGTCGGGAAGACGGTCGAGCGCGCCAAGACGGGCCAGCCGCGCGGGAAGGGGTAGACGACCGCAGGTGGCGGCAGTGGCGCCGATCGCGGTGTGGTGCCCGCGCTGGGGCGAATCGTCCGATCGACCCGACGGGGACCGTTGCGTTGTACAGTCGGGGCGTGCTCCCCCGACTTCACCTGCGGCACGCGCTGGTCCGGATGGCCTGGGCCGTCGCGACCGGCGCGGCCGTCGGGGCCATCGTGTCGCGGTATGCCGAGCCGGCGATCGCGGCCCTGTCGGGCTGGAACGTCGCCGGGCTCGTGCTGCTGACGCTCACCGGGTCCCAGGTCGGCGGGATGGACCCCGCCGACACCCGGAGCCACGCCGCAGGCGAGGATCCGGGGCGCACCACCGTGTACGTCGGCGTGGTGGTCACGTCGCTCGTGAGCCTGTTCACGGCGACCTTCGTAGCGCACCAGGCGGCGTCGATCTCGTTCGAGCGCGAGCTGCTGGTGGGGCTGTGCCTCTGGACGGTCGCGCAGTCGTGGGTCCTGACCCACACCTCGTTCACCATGCGGTACGCCCACCTGTACTACCGCGAGGGTCTCGAGGGCGTCGGCGGCCTCGAGTTCCCCGGCGAGGCGCCCCCGACCTACTCGGACTTCGCGTACTTCGGGTTCACCGTCGGGATGTGCTTCCAGGTCTCGGACGTGACGGTCTCCCGTCCCCAGATCCGGCGGGTGGTCCTGCTGCACGCCCTGCTGTCGTTCGCGTACTCGACCGTGATCCTGGCCTTCACGTTGAATCTGATGTTCGGGCGACTCTGACCGCGGTGACGGTCACGGTGGCCGACCGGGCCGCGACCGTCGCCTGGACCGGGTTCACCACCGGGATCGCGGCGTACCGGGTGATGCAAGCCACCGGTCGGTGCCACCCGCGAGCTGCACGGTCGGCACCCCGGTCTGGAGCGGCTCCGCGGCGCCGGCGACGCTGTCGGGGCTGTCGAACGGAGTCGCCTACGCGTGGCGGGTCTGCGCGGTCGACCGGGCCGGCAACGTGTCGACCGGCGCCACCGCGACCGCCACGGTCCGGAGCGAGTCCGGACCGCCGGTGGGCGCGGTCGTCCTGAACGGAGGCGCCACCTACGTCGGCCCCGCCACGACCACCACCCCTCACCGGGTTGGCGGCGGGGGTGAAGGTGTACGCGCGGATCTGCGCGACCGACGTCGCGGGCAACGTCTCGACCGGCGTCACCGCCGCCGCCACCCCGCTGTGACGCGCGTCACAGCCCGGTTGCGCACATCTCGGTGTACGCGAAGTCGTCGACGTTCTCGGTGCCCCGCCAGAAGAACCCGATCCCGGGCTGGCCCGAGGTGATGCTGCCGTCGACGGCCATCGCGACCGGCTCGCCGTTCACGTAGGTCCGGATGGTGTCCCCGACGATCTCGGCGGTGAACAGGTCGCCGTCGTGGATCTCGAGGCTGCTCGTCAGGCCGATCGTGATGTCGCGGAACGTGCCGATCGGGCCGTCGAGCACGACGATCTGGGCGTACCAGCCCGCGTCGCCGGCGTATCCGAGGTTGCACTCGTACAGCGTCTGGAACTGCGGCGTGTAGCTGCCGCGCAGGATCAGCTCGACCTCGTGGGTCCCGGTGGCCGGGGATCGCGCCCCGTCGGACCGGACCACCGCGGACACGCGCTGATCCGCGCCGAACCCGGTCAACAGCGCGATCGAGTCGTCGTACCCATCGAACCCGGTCTGGGTGCCGAACGCGATCCCGCCCGCCGACCGGACGTTGGTCCAGTCGAGGCCGGACAAGCCGCCCTGCTGGCCCCACAGCCCGCCGTCCGAGATCGGGTCCTCGGTCGCGTCGAACGTCGAGCACGCGTCGCCGCGGGTCGCGGTGACCGGGACCGTCGCGACCTGGCTCACCGACGGGGTCGCGCCGAGCTCGATCGCCTGGAACCGGCCGAACCCGAGCGGGGCGTTCTGCGGGATCGCGACGGTGAAGCTGGCCCGCCCGCTCCCGTCGACCACCGCGGAGTCGACCGGCGACGGGCTCGACACCGACAGGCACAGCCCGCCGAGGCCGCCCGGACACGGCCCTGCGCCCGAGCCGCCGCGCACGAGCCGCGCCTGCTGACCGGGCGTGCCGTCCACCAGCGTGAACGTGGCCTGGGTGCCAGGCACGATCGCGAGCGGAGGCTGCAGCGTCGCGGCCTCGACCGGCGACGCGAGGACGATCCCGAGGGTCCACAACATATTACACCTCGCGCCGGAGGCTACCGCAGATTCGAAGCACCGTCGATCGGTTCTCGACCGGATCCTCGGCGATCCGCGCCCCGGCGCGCAGCGATCGGTGTCACACCCGCGGGCGGTGGCGGCTCCCAGGGTCGAGGAGGACTGGTGATCCAACTGGTGGCGGCGAGCGGGCTCGGCGCGGCTGCGGGCTACGGGTGGTTCCGGGTGGTCGGGTGCGGGACCGGGACCTGCCCGATCACCGCCCGGTGGTGGACCGCGGCGCTGTACGGCGCGGTGGTCGGCGCGCTGGTCGCGGGCGGTGGCGCGTGACCCGCCGGCTCGACGCGCTGTGGATGCCGATCGCGGCGTCGCTCGGGCTCGGGCTCGCCCCGTTCGTCCCGGAGCCGCACCTCGTCGGCAAGCTCCGGTGGGTCGCGGGCGGGGCGGTCGGGATGACGTGGCTCGACTGGGGTGACCTCGCGCTCCACGGCGCGCCGTGGGTCTGGCTCGCGGTGGCGCTGATCCGGGCAGCGTCGCGGGGGACACCCGCCCGTCCGGAGACCGGGACGTCGTGATCAGTCGCGGGTGAGGCTCCGACCGAGCCGCTGGAACTCGGGGATCCACGCGGCCTCGTCGACGGTCCCGACCGTCCCGACCACCCGGTGGTACCCGTCGCCGACGATCAACAGCTGGTACACCGTCAGCGGCGTGCCGGTCGCGCGGTCGGTCCCGTGGACCACGATCTCGAGCGCGTCGCGGCCGTCGACCGTCACCGGGACCAGCGCCGGCGGCGGGTCGGCGATCTCGATCGTGTCGATGCTCCGGACGAGCTGGACCGCCAACGCGCCGGGGTCCGGCACCGGCACCGGGCCGAGCGACGGGACCGCCATCAGGAACGGGTCCCCGGGCAGGTCGAGCGGGCGACCGGTCCGGGTGAACGCGAGCGCGCCCGTGATCGCGGGCATCGGCTGCAGCAGGTCGGTCGAGGCGAGGGAGAAGTCGACCGACGCCGCAGTGGCCGGATCCGGGGCCGGTCCCGGCTCGACTCCGCGCAGCACCTCCCGCAGCATCGGCCCGTACACCGCCGCGACGGCCTTCGGGAACGTGGCGACGATCAGGACCGTGCTCTCGGCGTCTCCGGTGGCGAGCAGCCACTTCTGGTAGGTCACGCCGCCGCTCCGCTGCCGGACGCTCGCGAGGATCGCCGGCGCGCCGGCCAGGGTGAGATCCTCGCGGTCCAGCAGCTTCATCCCCTCGGACTTCAGCGGAGCTGGCTCGAACCCGGGGGCGATCTCGGCGTACGGGGCCGCCATCCGCTGGACCAGCACCGACGAGCCGGTGGTGGGGTCGGCGAACCCGACGAACCCGTCCGCCGGCTCGAACCCGGGCGGGAGCGGGATCCGGACGCCCACCGACGGGATCCCGACCAGCACCGCCATCTGCACGTCGTCCGGCGTCGCGAGCGCCGCGGCTGCGAACCCGATCGTCCCGAGCACGTCCCTCTCCGCAGTCAGGGCTCGACGGTGAACTCGAGCCGGAGCCAGGCCTGCCCGAGGCTGGTGCACGCGTCGGTCCACCAGATCCACGCCGCGCCCTCGGCGTACAGCGGGTCCGGCGCCGCGCCCCACAGCGAGCTGTCCGAGCACGGCACCGGCGCGCGCCACGCGGCGTCGTCGAACCACAGGTCGGTCCAGTCCGCCGGAGGCGCCACGTCGGTGATCGACCAGTGATCGACGCCGCTGACGAACGTGGTGACGCCGTCGACCTTCACCGACGCGAGCACGCCGGACACCGCGAGCGCCTGATCGGTGGCGTACAGCGCGAGCACGTGCGGGCCGCACGACAGGTCCCACGCGACGGTGTCGATGGCACCCCAGTTCCCGGCGCCGGGCGCGGTGAACGAGGCGCCGTCGAGCCAGCCCTCCCACGCGTCGTCGGCGGTCAGCGACAGCTCGACGTGGCGGGTGAACCCGTCGCACGGATCGATCGAGCTCCCGTCGGCGGTGACCACGACCGACGGCGAGTCCGGGTCGTCGGACGCGATGGTGAACGAGCCCGCGTCGACGCCGTACGCGTGGGGCTCGTACTGGACCACCAGGTCGGTCGACGCGCCGGGCGCGAGGGTCCCCGGCAGGCCGCCGATCGACGTCGCCGTGAGGTCGCCGTCGACCGCGGTCCAGGTGACATCGCTGACCACGAGGGGCCCCTGGCCCACGTTCTCGACCCGGAACGTCGCCGACGCGACCTCGCCGAGCGCGTGCTCGCCGAACGACACGGTCGGCGGCGTGACCACGAGGTCCGGGCCCGAGACGGCGCCGGTGAGCGGGACCTCGACCATCGGCTCGTCCGGGTCGTCGGATCCGAGCCGCAGCGCCGCGGCGAGCGGCTGGTTCGGCGTCCACGCGAGATCGATCGCGGCCTCGGCTCCGGGCGCGAGCGACGACGGCGCCGGCCCGACCGCGACGTCCGCGCTGGTGACGACCGGCAGCTCCAGCGTCAGCTCGGCGTCGCCGACGTTCTGGACCAGGACCGAGGCGTAGCCCTGGTGCGGCAGGGTGACGAGGCCGAACGCGACCTGGTCCGGGGTGACGACGATGTCCGGCGCGGCCCCCGCCGGGGCGCCCGGCTCGGCGACGAACCCATGCTCGATGCAGCCCGCCGCGGCGAGCGCCACCAGGGCCACCGCGGCTCGCCCAGCACCTCCGTCCCCGCTCGCCACCCCGCGCATCGGCCCTCCCGTCGAGCCCACGTAGCGCGGGATCGGTCGGTCGGCCGATGGAATCCATCGATCCCGGTCGGTGGCACGAACGGTCCGCCCGGTGGCGGTTCGGGTCATGTCTGCGAGGGTGGAGGCCACCTACGATCCTCCCGCGGGGACGGACCCCGCAGCTGGAGGACATCATGGCACGTTCGGCAATGATCTGGGTGGGCGCGTTCGCGGTCGGGCTGGTCGCTCCGTCCACCTCTCACGCGTCGGAGCTGTGTGTGATCGAGCTGATCGGGTACGTTCACAACTACTGGTACCCGCCGGCCGGCTCGTGCGCGCTGGCGACGTACGAGATCGCGGTCGATCACTGCGGCAACGTGTGGACCGACGACTGGACCGCGACGACCACCGCGTACGGCGGGAAGTGGGTGTCCGGACCGCGCACCTACGACTTCAGCTGCGTCGACGGCGAGGTCGCCTGGTTCGGCTGGTAGCCCGGGCCTCGCACCACGACGAGGCTGTTCACCAGGCGATGGTGCGCGTGTTCTCGCTCGACCGACCGCTGACGTCGTTGCTGACACCGCGGCTCCTGTGGCGGGCGCTCCGCGGTTGACCGCTACAGTCCCTCGGCGATCCGACGGAACGCCGGCGCGGCGACCACCCCGCCCCACGCCTCCTCGCCGTGCGGCCCGGCGACCGAGACCAGCACCACGAAGTCCGGATCGCCCGCCGGGACCAGCCCGACGAAGCTCGCGAGGTACCGCGGAGGCTCCACCAC
>JBEBJW010000407.1:0-6386 GCA_040079715.1 Myxococcota bacterium
GCCCAGCGACGGGTGACGAACGGGACCGCCGCGAGGCCGAGCGCGACGCCCAGCGCCGCGACGATCCACGCGATCACAGCCCGAGCGCGTCGAGCGCGAACGCACACTCGTCCGCCGTGTACAGCGCGCTGTACCGGTGGGTGGCCCACGCGACCCGGATCCGCGACTCGACGATCGCCGACCCGCGGAACGTGCTGTTCTTGCCGTACGCACTGAGCGCCGGCTCGAGCTCGGCGTCGGACGGCAGGCGGGCGCCGCTGTCGTCGATCAACCCGAGCCCGACGATGTCGGCCCACACCTCGGCCGTCTTCTCGTCGTCCCACTCGGGGTTCCGCAGGAACACGTCCGGGGTGAGGGTGCGCTCCTCGACCAGGGTGAACGTCGCGTCGAACCCGCGCTTCCGCTGCTCGTCCGCGATCTGCTCCGCCCCGGCGCGGGTGCCCCCCTCGTCGTGCGCCGCCGCGGTGGTCCAGATCGGCACGTCCGGCAGATCGGTCCCGCCGGCGCCCGAGTTGTGGACCAGCAGGACCGTGATCGGCCAGCCGCGCTGCTGCATCACCGTCGCGAAGAACACCGAGAACGCCGCCCCGTCCGAGAACCCGGCCGACACGATCGGGGTGTCCGCCTCGAGCGGGGTCGTGTCGATCAGGTGCTGCCGGAGCCGCTCGAGCCGCGCGAGATCGTCGTTCGCGTCGATCGGGAGGGTGTGGTCGTCCCACTGGGCCCCGTTGCCGGGGACGGTCCGGTCGGTCACGACGAACCCGACGCCCGCGTCGTACATCTGGTTCGCGAACGCGGTCTGCTCGTACCCGTTCCACTCGACGACCGTGTCGCCGCCGTAGAAGTAGAACACCACCCCGCGGAGCCCGTCCGGCAGGTAGGTCTCCACGTCGAACCCCTCGAACGTCGAGGCGGTGGGCTCGATCCGGGGGACGACCGGCGCGTCCGGTCCCGGGTCGGCGCACCGGTCGCCGAGCTCGATCGGCGGCGCGGTGGTCGGGTTCCCGTCGCCGGTCCCGTCGTCGTCGTCCCCGGTCCCCGCCCCGTCCGGCTCGGCGTGGCACGCGACGATCCCTGCGATCATCCACAGAAACCAGCCCCGAGCGGTCGAGCGGAAAAACACCTGGCCTCCGTCCGGGGACCCGAGGGGCCACCCGGCTGCCCCCGATAACCCGGATCCGACCCCGAGCGGAGCAGCGGCTCACGGCTCGGCGAGCCCGTCCGCGGCGTCGTCGGTCACCACCACCTGCACGCCCTGGCTCTCGGCGCCGGACCGGGCGACAGCGCTCACCGCCCAGGTCCCGGTGGCGATCGCCACCCGGTCGGTCGCCGGGCCGAGGACCTGCTGGACCTCCCACCCGGACGACCTGGTGCGCTTGTACAGCACCACCGCCCGCAGCGCCTTCGGTTCGGCCACGGTGAGCACGAGATCGTGCCCATCGACCGCGACCGTGGGCGGCGGCGGCGGCTCCTTCAGCCTCGGGAGCGGGGGAGGCAGCGCCGGGCGGCGGTACAGCTCGGCGAGCAGATCCCCGACCCCGCCCTGGTTCGCCAGCGCCTGCGACGCGCGGAACCAGATCTGGCCGCCGGGGTTCGCCGCGGCCCGCTCGAGCTCGACCTGCGTCCGGAGCTCGGCGATCGTCCACTTGGGGTCCTTGCCCGCCTTGGTCAGGTCGAGCCCGACGATCAGCGGCCGCTCGGCGTCGACCTGGCCGTCCCACCACCCGAGCAGCGTGCCGTACGCCTGCTGCTTCGCGGTCGTCGGCCAGTACAGCTGGGGCGCCAGGTAGTCGACCCACCCCTCGCCGAACCACTTCAGCGGGTCCGCGTGGAGCTGGGCCACCTGGTCCATCCCGCGGATCCCCCGCGGCGTGCCGGGACGGTAGATCCCGAACGGGCTGATCCCGAACCGGACGTCCGGGCGCTTGGTGTGGACCGTGTCGGCGATCCGCTCGACCAGCGAGTTCACGTTCCCGCGGCGCCACTCGTCCCGGGCGAGGACCCCGCCGGACTGCTTGTAGTCCTTGTACGACGCGTCGTCGTCGAACGCGCGGCCGCCTTCGGGGTACGGGTAGAAGTAGTCGTCGAGGTGCACCCCGTCGATGTCGTACCGGGTGAGCACGTCGGTGACCACCGCCAGCGCGTGGTCCTGGATCGGCGGCGCCCCCGGATCGAGCCACAGCACCTTGCCCCACGGGCGGGTGTACGGCTTCGCCCACTTCGACACGTGGTTGTCGGCGACCGGCGCCCCGCGCGCCGACTGGGCCCGGTACGGGTTGAACCACGCGTGGACCTCGATCCCCCGCGCATGCGCCAGCTCGATCAGCACCTCGAGCGGATCGATCCCCGGGGCTCGCCCCTGCTTGCCGGTCAGGAACCGCGACCACGGCTCGAGCTTCGACGCGTACAGCGCGTCGCCCTCCGGACGCACCTGGAACACCAGCGCGTTGAACCCGAGCTTGTCCGCCCCGTCCACCAGGGTCGACAGCTCCCGCCGCAAGGCCGTCGCGGACAGGCCGGTCCGGGTGGGGAAGTCGAGGTTCGACACGGTGGCGACCCACAGCCCGCGCAGCTCGCGGGGGACCTTCACCTCGACCAGCTCGACGGTGGCCGCGTCCTGCGGCGGGGGCCCGACGAACGGCTCGACCTCCGGCACCGCCAGCGCGACCGACGGGACGGCGTCCGGGACCGGCCGGGCCGGGACCAGCAGCCACATCCCGAACGCGAACGAGCACATCGCCGATCCGAGCACCAGGATCAGCGAGGACACCACCAGGTGCGCGCTCCGCCTCGTCCGCGCCAACTCCACCCCCCGGCACAGCGTATCTCGCCCCGTCGCGACCGGGTTCGGTGGGTAACCCGCGGGATCACCCCCGGTCCTCGGCCGCGGCCCTCGACCCGATCCGCGTCAGGGCGCCGGCTGGTCGAGCCCGGACCGCAGCGCGCCGAGCACCTCCCCGAGCGCCGTCGTCTCCGTCCCGTACCGGACCCAGTCCCCCTGCTTCATCGCGTCCTGGGCGGCGTCCCAGTGCAGGCCCGCCCGGCGGATCAGCTCGGCCGCGGTGACCGGCGGCAACGACAGGTCGCCCGGCGCCCCGAGGTCCCCCGGATCGCGGCCCGGGCTGCCGCCGAACACCCGGTCGAGCCCCTCGTCGAGCGTGGCGGCCATCGCGATCCGATCCTCGTACGCGACGATCACCCGCTTCAGCTCGGGGATCGAGCTCTGCGACGCGCGCAGGTACAGCGGCTGGACGTACACCAGCGACTCCTCGATCGGGATCACCAGCAGCGTCCCGAGCAGCACCTGCGAGCCCTGCTGGTTCCACAGCGACAGCTTCTCGCTGATCGCGTCGTCCTGGTTGATCCGCGCCGCCACCATCCGCGGCCCGTACACCATCGTGTCCTTCGGGAACTTGTACACCCTGAGCTGCCCGTAGCCGGCGCCGTCCGACCGCCCGACCATCCACGCCGCGAGGTTCGGCTTGCCCCGCGGCGACAGCGGCAGCATCAGGATGAACTCCTCGCGGTCCTCTCCGGGCAGCTTCATCACGGTGAAGTACGGGTCCATCTTGCGGTTGTCGAACGCCGGGACCTCCCACTCGTCCTCGCGGTTGTAGAACACCTGCGGATCGACCATGTGGTACGTCGCGAACAGCGCCGCCTGGGTCGCGAACAGGTCGATCGGGACCCGCAGGTGGGCCCGGAGGCTCGGCGGCAGCGCGTCGTCCGCCGCCCCGAGCGTCGCCGGCAGGAACAGGTCGGGGAACGCCGCCGCCCACGCCGCCGCGATCGGGTCGCCCTCGTCGATCCGGTAGAACCGGGTGGTGCCGTCGTACGCGTCGACCGTGACCTTGATCGGGTTGCGGGCGTAGTTGCCGATCCCGCGGACCTGGGCGGCGTACGGGAACCGGCTGGACGCGGTGTACGCGTCGAGCACCCACACCAGCCGGCCCTGGTCGATCACCAGGTACGGGTCGGCGTCGTAGGTCAGGAACGGCGCGATCCGACGAGCGCGCTCGACCACGTTCCGGTACAGGATCACCTTGCTGTCCACGTCCAGATCGCCGGACAGCAGCACCTCGGTCGACCCGAGGCGGATCGCGAACAACAGCCGCCCGAGCCACCCGAGCCGGACCCCGTCGGCGCCTTCGTACCGGGTGTATGCGTTGTCGTCGCCGCTCGGGTAGTCGAACTCGGCGTTGCGGGTCCCGACGATCACCGCCTGGTTCTCGGCCTCGCCGAAGTACAGCTCCGGCCGGTCGATCCGCAGGACCTCCGGGTGGGTCACCTGGGGCGGCAGGTCGCGGACCCACAGCTCCGGCAGTCCCTGCCCGCCGACCTCGTTGACCGGCCCGAGCGCGACCCCGTACCCGTGGGTGTAGATCATCGTCTCGTTGACCCAGGTGCGGGCCTGGGTCGGGAGCTGCTCGACCGTCAACTCGCGGGGGGACAGCATGATCTGGCGCGGCTCGCCGTCGAACCAGTACCGGTCGTTGTCGACGCTGACGAACCCGTAGTAGGTCCGGATCTCCTGGACCTGACTGAACGCCTCGAGCAGCGGCTCGTGGTCCCACAGGCGGACGTTCTCGGTCGTGGCGCGGTTCCGCTCGATGTCGGCCCGGGTGAGGCGGGCCTGGCCGGACAGCTCGTGCTCGTCGATCACGTCGAGGGCCCACGCGTACCGGCTGGCGGCGATGTGGTCGCGGATCTGCGGCGCCTCGCGCGACAGCTCGTTCGGCAGCACGCTGAACCGCTGGACCATCCCGGGGACCAGCGCCACCGCCGCCTCGAGCAGCCCGACCCCGACCGCGACCACCCCGAACCCGACCATCGACCCGCGCCCGATCGCGACCGCCGCCGCGAACGCCGCCACCGCCGTCCCGACCGCCTGGACGGTCAGCAGCGGGAGGGTGGCGTGCAGGTCGGCGTACCCGGGACCGGCGAACAGCCCGTTCGGGTCCGACATCGCGGTGTACCGGGCGAGGTACGCCAGGATCGCCATCGTGGCCAGCAGCGCCGCCGCGAGGCTCGCGAGGTGCCGCTGGACCTCGGGCGGCATCACGATCCCGGTGGCGACGAGCTGACCGTCTTGTTGGGACAGCTGGATCCGCACGGTCCCGAGCGCCACGTAGGTCGCGCCGGACACGATCGCCGCGACCACGATCAGCCCGCCGAGCCACCGGACCCCGGTGACCAGCAGCCCGAGCTGGAACACGTAGAACCCGGCGTCGAGGCTCCACACCGGGTCGACCCACCCGAACGCCCCGCCGTACACGAACTGGAGCGCCTCCGGCCAGCTCCGTGAGGCCGCGATCGCGCTCACGACGGCGATCAGCGCCGTGACGGCGTCCGCGGCGGCGACCGGGGACGTCCGGGCGAGCGGGTTGCCTGCGCCCTGGAACCCGCCGGCCAAGCCTGCGCCCGTCGGCGGGCGCGGGCGGTTCCACCGGGCGGAGAACCGCGCCGACCCCCCCACGACCGCGACGGCGATCAGCCCCGCGACCAGCCCGAGCCCGAGCTCGGTGATCACCACGGTCCGGAACGCCGCCCCGTACCCGACGCTCGCGAACCACCACCCGTCGGTGATCAGGCCGGTCAACGGCCCGATCATCGACAGCACCGCGATCGCCGCGCCCCACGTCCACCACCGGAACCGCAACGGAACCATCGCGATCCGTAACCCGGATCCGGTCGCCGCCGGCCTGCGCCGTGGGTGTTCCCGATGTTCGGTCTGGCATCGCCCGGTCGCGTGCCCTGACGGCAACCCCGAGCATTCACGAACCCGACCACGACCCGCGACCACGCTGTCCGGGGGTCGGGCCGTCCCGCCGCAGATCCGCCCGCGGTCGCCTACTTGGGCAGCTTCGGCCGCACGTCTTCTGCGCGCTTCCGGACCGCCGCCGCCGGATCGGCCAGCGCCGGGGCGAGCAGCGCGTCGTAGTCGATCGTCAGCTTGTCCGACGCGCGGGGCGCCACGTCGGCCAGCGCCGCCACGGCGAGCTCGCGCACGTCCGGGTTCGGGTTCCGCATCGCCCCCTTCAGCGCCCGGGGGTCCGCGCCCTTCTGGCGGTACACCCCGACCGCCTCGATCGGCGGGTCGCCCGTGCCGTGCTCCATCATCCACACCACCGTCGGCTCCACGTCGCGGTTGCCGTCGAGGTACAGGTCGTGGACCTGGTTCCAGGCGTACTTCCGGACGCTCTTGTCCGGGTCTTCGCGGGCGAACTTGTCGAGCTTCTGGAGCGCCTCCGGGTCGGACGCGCGCCGGGCGAGGTTCGACACCGCCTGCTTGCGCTCGGCGGGGTCCGCGCTCGCCTGCATCCCGATCATCTCGGGCGGCTCCGGCTGCGGCGCGGTGGGCGACACCCGCGGGCTCGGGGTGGGGC
>JBEBJW010000408.1:0-6371 GCA_040079715.1 Myxococcota bacterium
GCTCGGTGAGCGTGTCGGCTTCGAGCTTCAGGTCCATCGACTTCATGTAGCCGCCGGGGCCGAACCACTCCTCGAAGTACGCCGCCACCGCCGGGCGCGACCAGCGACATCGGATCGATCCCGGCGGCGAGGGGAGCGCCGAGCGCCTGCTCGACCCGCTGGCGGACGACCGGCATCAGCGTGGGCCCGCCCACCAGCACCACCCGCCGCACCGCGTCCGCCGCGAGGCCGTGCGCTGCGAGCAGCCGCCGGCACACCGCGATCGACCGGTCGACCACCGGGGCGGTCAGCGCGTCGAGCGTGGCGCGGTCGAGCGTCAGGTCCACGTCGATCGGGGTGTGGTCGATCAGGAACAGGCCCGGGAACGTCAGGGGGACCGCGGCCGCCCGGGTGAGCGCGATCTTCGCGTCCTCCGCGGCCGTCCGGAGCACGCGGAGCGCGGCGGTGTGCGCCCGATCGGCCCGATCGATCGGGTGGCCGGCGTCGCCGAGGCGCGCGAGCACCCACCGGACGATCGCCTGGTCGATGTCGCGCCCGCCGAGGAAGTTGTCGCCGTCGTGCCCGATCACCCGGAGCAGGCCTTCGCGGGTGTCGAGCACCGACGCGTCGAACGTGCCGCCGCCGAGGTCGTACACCAGCCACGCCCCGGGCTCGTCCGCCGGGGACCACCCGAGGGCGAGCGCTGAGGCGACCGGCTCCTGGATCAGCTCGACGTGCGCGAACCCCGCGAGCCGCGCCGCAGCGCTGGTGGCGGTCGCCTGTGGGAGCTCGAACAGGGCCGGGACGGTGATCACCGCCTGGTCGGGGACGAACCCGAACTGCTCCCGCACGTCGTCCCGGACCGACCGCAGGATCTCGGCCGACAGCTCCTCCGGTGACCGGCTGGCGCCGCTGTCCGGGAACGCGAGCCGGGCCGTGGTCCCCATCAGGCGCTTGAACGCGCCGTGGGTGTTGTCCGGGTCTCGGTCGGCGAGCTTGTGGGCCCGCGCCCCGACCGTGAGGCGGCCCTTGCCGTCGATCCGCACCACCGACGGGGTGAGGGTGGCGCCGTCCGGGGTGCGCACGAGCTCGATCGTCTCGCCGTCGAACACCGCGGCCACGGTGTTGGTGGTGCCGAGGTCGATGCCGAGGAACGCCGCCATCCGGAGCGTGTAACGGGTCCCACGGCGCCACGCGACCGACGGGATCCACCGGTCGATCCGGGATCAGCGCCGCCTGCGGGCGATGGCCACCGCCGCCGCGACGCCGAGCCACGCGGTCGGCCCGGATCCGAGGGCCCTTCCGGTCCCGCAGCCGCAGCCGACCTGGTGGGCGACCACCACCTCGTCGAGCGGGCGGGAGCCGCCGCCTCCCCCGGTGTCCGACGTGTCGATCGGGTCGGTCGACTCGTGACCGTCGATCCCGTCGCAGTCGTCGTCGACGCCATCGACCGCCTCGTCGGGGGCGGTGGGGTGGATGTCCGGGTCGGTGTCGTCGCAGTCCTGGCCGTTGTCGACGTGGCCATCGGGGGCGCGGCAGTCCTCGACCGCGGTCGCGTCCTGGTCGCCGTACCCGTCGGTGTCGGCGTCCGGCCACCACCGGACGATCGACACGTCCTCGTCGGTCTGGCCGTCGCAGTCGTCGTCGCGATCGTTGCACTGCTCGGACGCGTTCGGGTGGACGTTCACGTCCTCGTCGTCGCAGTCGCCGTCGCACACGCGGTACTCGTCGTTGTCGTGGTTGAAGTCCTCGTCCACGAGCTCGTCGCAGTCGTCGTCGACCGAGTTGCACGCCTCCGCCGCGTTCGGGTGGACCGCTCCCTCACCGTCGTCGCAGTCGCCGCCGCACGCGGTGTACCCGTCGGTGTCGACGTCGAACCCCTCGTCGACCCCGCCCTCGCCGTCGTCGTCGATCCCGTTGCACGACTCGGCGGCGCCGGGGTGGACGGCGCCGTTCCCGTCGTCGCAGTCGCCGCCGCACGAGGTGTACCCGTCGCCGTCGACGTCGAAGCCCTCGTCGATCTGGCCGTCGCAGTCGTCGTCGGCCCCGTCGCAGTCCTCGGCCGCGCCCGGGTGGACGCCCCCGTCGCCCTCGGCGCAGTCGACGGACGCCGCGTCCCACTCGCCGGGATCGGCGCACGAGGCGTCCGCGTTCAGGTCCTGTCCGTCGGGGCAATACCCGTCGCCGTCGAGGTCGTCCCACGCGCTGCACGGGGCCCGGTCGAGGACGAACGCGTCGTAGGTGATGTCGTCGTTCTGCTCGGGCTCGACGCACACCCGGACCTGCTGGCCGCACAGCGGGCCGAGGTCGAGGTGGGTGGTGGTGTACGCGGTGGTGTCGTTCGGTGCGAGGTTGTCCTCGGCGAGGCGCGCCCCGCCGCCTGGCGGCTCGATCCACCAGTCGGTGCGCCCGTTGTTGTCGAGCGCGTGCATCAACGCGGTGATCTGGTCGCGGGTGACGGTGAACGACCCGCTGCACATCACGACGTCCGGATTGCCGCGGTCGATCTCCATCACCCGCGAGCTCAGGATGGTCGAGTCGATCTCGTCGACCAACAAGGGCCCGCCAGCGGTCTGGACCCATCCGGTGAGCTTCCCCGCAGACTCGAAGTCGCCTTCGGGCACCGCCTGGGCGTGTGCGGTGCCGAGCCAGCCCGTGACGATCAACATCCGGGCCAGTATACCTCAGCCGCGCCGCCGCCCTCCGCCGCCCGGGCGCCCGCCGCCCGCGCCCGGACCCGCGGTCGCCTTGACCCGGTCTCCCTCGGCCAGGCCCTCGAGGACCTCGATCTTCAGGCCGTCCGACAGGCCGACCTTCACGTCGCGCGGCTCGAACCGACCGGGGCCGGTCTCGACTTCGACGAACACCCGGTCGCCGTCGAAGTTCAGCCCGGCCTCGTCGATCGTGAGCACCTGCTCGCGCCGGTCGAGCACGATGTCGCCGTTGGCCGAGCTGCCGGCCCGGATGAACAGGCCGTCTTCCGGGCGGATCGCGGCCCGGATCTCGAACTGGACCGAGCCGTCGATCAGCTCCCCCTTCGGCGAGATGTACTCGAGGGTCCCGGCGATCTTCCGGTCGCGCAGCGCGCCGACGGTGATGTCGAGCGGCATCCCCTCGCGGATCCGCCCGACCTCGGACTCGTCGAGGTGGCCCTCGAAGATCAGGTCGCTCATGTCGGCGACCGACGCGATCGTGGTCCCGGCGTTGAACGTGTTGGTCTCGGTCACCGACTCGCCCTGCTCGACCCCGACGGCGAGCACCATCCCGGCCACGGTCGACCGGATGTCGGTGCTCACGTCGCCCGAGCCCTTGGTCGCGCCGTCGCGGATGATCTGGAGGTGGCTCCACGCGGCGTCGAAGCTCTGCTTCGCGAGGTCGCGCGCGGTGCGGGCCCGCTGGAGGTCGACCGCGGACACCGCGCTCTGGGCCGACAGCGACTCGGTCCGCCCGAGCTCGACCACCGCGTTGTCGTACTCGATCTTCGCCGCCCGGACGTTGCCGTTCGCCTGGTTCAGCGAGGCCGAGTCGGGGATCACCTTGATCTCGGCGATCAACTGGCCCGACTCGACGAGCTGGCCCGGCACGACGTGCAGGGCGTGGACCACCCCGGACACCCGGCTCTTGATCTCGACCTCGGCCCGCGGGACGATCGCGCCGGTGGCGACGGTCTTCAGCACCAGGTCCGCCTTCGCCGCCTCGACGATCGCCACGTCCTCGACCGCGGGACGCGACTGGACGAACAGCCAGGCGACGGTGGCGAAGAACAGCGCCACCACCCCGCCGACGATCCCGACCGGCACCCACACCCGGCTCATGCTCACTCCGCCCGCAGCGCCGCCACGGGTTCGATCGCCACCGCCCGCTGGGCCGGTAGCACGCTCGCGACGAGGCCGGCCACCACCAGCAGGATCCCGCCGGCGATCGCGGCGTACGGGTCGACCCGCGCGGGCCCGAATGACGGGTTGTCCGGCCCGACGAGCCATCCGACGAGCTCGACGATCGCCACCCCGGTCGACAGGCCGATCCCGCCGGCGACGAACGTGATCACCATCGCCTCCTGGACGATCATCCCGACGATCGCGGCGGCGGTGGCGCCGATCGCGCGCCGGAGGCCGATCTCGCGGGTCCGCTCGCGCACCACGATCATCAGGACGTTGCTCACGCCGATCGCGCCGGACAGCACCGTCGCGATCCCGACGAGCCAGGTCAGGCCGCGGATCCCGCGGAACAGGCCCCGGACCCGCGCGAACTCCTCCTCGGCGTTGTACGACCCGATCGCGTCGAGGTCGTCCGGGGACACGTGGTGGCGGGCGGCGAGCAGCGTCTTGACCCGCAGCTCGAGCTCCTCGCCGCTCACGTCGTCTTCGCCGACGATCGCGAACGTCTGGACGTCGGTGACGTTGAACGCGCGCTGGAACGTGGTGAACGGCAGGATGATCGTCTGGTCGATCCGGTCGCCCTCGTCGTCGCCCCGCTCGGAGTGGAACAGCCCGACGATCTGGAAGTACACGCCGCGGATCGCGATGTACTGGCCGATCGGGTCCTCGCCGTCCGGGAACAGCATCCGCTGGACCTCCCGGCCCACGACGGCGACCTTCCGCCCGTCGCGCAGGTCGAGGTCCGACACGAACCGCCCGGCGTCGAACGCGATCGTCATCACGTTGCGCATCGCGGGGTAGTCGCCGGTGATCTGGAACGCGCCGGTGTGGGCGCCGCGCACGACCGGCGTGCCGTCGCGGTAGCCCCCGAGCTGGTTCCGCGGGGCGAGGTGGCGGATCCCGGGGACGGCGGCCAGGGCCACGGCGTCGTCCGGGCGGAACTGGATCCACCGCCCGGGCTGCTGCCCCTGGTACGGCAGCCGGGTCCGCCCGCCCCACACGAACACCGCGTTGGTGGCCATCCCGCGCAGGGTCCGGGTGGTGGCGGCCTCGAGCCCGTTCGAGAACCCGAGCATCAACACCAGGATCAGCGTGCCCCAGAACACGCCGGCCATCGTGAGCAGCGTGCGGAGCGGGCTCGCCCGCAGCGCGTCGCCCACCTCCTGCCACACGTCGGCGTCGAACGGACCCATCGGCTCCCCACGTACCTCGAACCAGCCCCGAGCGGTCGAGCGGGAAACCGGACGCACCCGGACACCGAACCGAGATCCGATTAACAACCGGGACATGTGGGTCTGGTGGATCGCGATCGCCCGCTCGGCAGAACCGACGGCACGACCGGCAGCAGCGCCGCCCGCGGAGGCGTCGGCGGAGCCCGCGCAGGCCCCTGTGGCGGCTCCTGTGGCGGCTCCGGTGACGACCTCCCCGGCGGAGTCGGCGCCGGTCGAGGATCCCGCGCCGGCGTGCGCGGCGGGAGACGGCGCGGCGTGCACCCGCCTGGGCACGCAGTACGCCCGGGGAGAGGGGCACCTCGCGGACCCGTACGAGGCGATGCGCCAGTACCGGCGGGCGTGCGAGCTCGGCGACGCGCGGGGCTGCATGTTCGAGGCGGAGGCGTACCGGCTCGGGAACGGGGTGCTGCCGGATCCGGCGAAGCCGCCCGAGCTGTACGGCCGGGCGTGCGAGCTCGGGGCGGGGCTCGGGTGCCGATCGGTCGGCGATCTCGTGGTGATGGGCGCGGTCGTCGGGGCGGCCCCCGGGTCGGCGGACGCCTGGTACACCCGCGGCTGCGATCTCGGCGACGGCCAGAGCTGCACCGCGCGGGCCCTCGCGGTCGAGCGGACCCACGACACCGACGCGTCGCTCGCGCTGTTCGCCCGGGGGTGCGAGGGGGGCCACGCGCGGGCGTGCACCCTGCTCGGGCTCCGGACGGCGATGGGCTCGGACGGCGCGAAGAAGGACGCCGACGCCGCGATCGGGTGGTTCGAGCGGGGCTGCGCGACGAAGCCGACGGACCCGGAGTCGTGCCGGGAGCTCGGGTGGGCCCGGTACCGGGGCGCCCGCGACGACCAGGCGGTCGACGCGGCCGCCGGGCTGCTCGACGACGCGTGCTACCGCAACGACACGATCGCCTGCCGGTACCTCGCGCGGGTCGAGCGGGCGCGGGGGCGGACGGCGGAGGCGCTGATGGCGTCGGAGCGAGCGTGCGACCTCGGCGACGAGCCGGCCTGCCGGCTGGCGGACGTGCTCCGGTACCGGATGTCGTCGGCGCTGTGACGTTCCGGACCGCCCGGACGGTGGTGCGGCGGCTGGTGCGCGACGACGTCGACGCGCTGCTCGCGGTGTACGGCGACGCGGACGGGATGCGGTGGGTCGGCGCCGGCCAGCCGCTGGACGCCACGCGCTACTTCATCGTGTTGCCGGACGCCATCGGCACCGGCAAGTCGTCCAAGCCGTCTGACGGCCTGCGCGCCAAGTTCCCGCGCTACAGCTACGACGACATGGTGCGCGCCC
>JBEBJW010000409.1:0-6353 GCA_040079715.1 Myxococcota bacterium
GAACATCCCGGTCCGCCACGATCTGAAGTCGCGGTAGCGCTCCGGCCCCGGTACGGTGTCTCAGTTTCCGAGCGAGACCCCCTGACCGGAGGACATCCATGTCGCGCCCGTCGCCCCGCCCGTTCCCCCTGCCGAATGCACCCGGGTGGAGCTTCGCCCTCGTCGCAGCGCTGGCGCCGTCGTTCGCCGGCTGCATCATCTACGAGGACAAGTACGACACGGGCACCTGGCCGACCTCGACCGACGGGACGAGCTGGACCGACCCGGGCACCACGCCGCCGGACCCGACCGGGCCCCAGCTGACGGACGCGCTGGCGTTGACGGTGAACGAGGGCCTGCCGGGCGAGACCGTGCTGTCCACGATGATCGCGGCGAACCCGCAGATCCCGCTCGGGTCGATCGTGTCGGTGACGTTCGAGCGCGACGTGACCGTGTCCGACCGGCTCGACCAGCAGGACGAGATCGTGCTGCTGCTGTCGATCGCCGACGGCGCGGATCCGGGGCTGGTCCAGGTCACCGTCGACACGTCGAGCGGTGACGAGTACGTGCTGGTCGAGCCGTTCCACATCCTCGAGCCGGGGCCGAGCTGCACGCCGTCCACCACGACCACGACCTCGACCACCGGGACCGACACCGGCGGCTCGACCGACGACACGGGCGGGACCAGCGGCACGACCACCACCACGGGGACGACGACCGGCGGCACGACCACCGGTGGGACCACCACCGGCGACTGTCCGTAGGCCGCCCGTGCCGATCCTGTCGAACCTCGTCGCCACCCTCACCGGCTCGGTCGCCCCGGACACCGGGCGGGACCCCCGCGGCGGCGATCGCGTCGGCTCCGGCCGAGCGACCCCCACCCCGCGGCGGGCCGCGGTGAGCCGCGAGCTCGACATCGACGCCCTGTACCGCCGGTACGGCGACCTCGTGTACGGACGGTGCCGGTCGCTGCTCCAGAACGAGGCCGACGCCCAGGAAGCCGCGCAGGAGGTGTTCCTCCGGGTGTGGCGGTACCGGGACGGGTTCCGCGGCGAGGCGAGCCCCACCACCTGGCTGTTCAAGGTCACCACCACCACCTGCCTGAACCGGCTGCGGACCCGGCGGCGGCGCCCGGAGGATCCGGTCGAGGAGATGCCGCCCGGCACCGCGATCAACGACACCGTGCTGCACGAGATCGAGCTCCGGAACCTGCTCGACGCGGTGCTCGGCGACGAGGACGAGCGCACGGTCCAGTGCGTCGTGTACCACTACGCCGACGGGATGACCCACGACGAGGTCGGCGCGCTGCTCGGCGTGACCGGCGCCGCGGTCCGCAAGCGAATCGCCCAGTTCCGCACGCGACTCCAGGGCCAGCTGCCCTCCTACGAGGACGAGCGATGACCATGAGCCACCACCTGTCCACGTTGACCCTCCACCTGCTGCGGTACGGCGAGCTCGACGGCGCGCCGCTCGCCGCCGCCCGCGACCACCTCGACCGGTGCGAGTCGTGCGCGGGCCGCCTCGCGTACCAGGAGCGCGAGCGGGCCGCGTTCGTGGTCCGCCCGATGCCGGAGGCGATCCGCGCGCTGGGACGTCCCGAGCACGCTGAGCCCGCGTGGCGTCGGTGGCTGCGGGACCTCGCGCCGTTCGCGATCGCCGCCGCAGCCGGGGCGACGCTGTTCACCGCGATCCCGACCGTCCGGACCGCGACCACGCCGGGCGCTCGGGGTGGGGACCTGGCAGAGCCGATCGACCAGATCGTCACCCGCGGCGAGCTGCCGGCGGTCGAGGCATGGATCGACGCCGGCGCCGGCCCGCGGCTGCTCCGGGCCGACGACGTGCTCGGGGCGGGCCACCGGGTCCAGCTCGCGTACGATCCGCACGGCGCCTCGTACGTCGCGCTGGCCGGCCGCGACGACAGCGGCGAGATCGAGGTCTACACCACCGGCGCCCCGACCGGGATCGGCCTCGTGCGCGCGCCGTTCGCGCTGACCCTCGACGGGGCCCCCGGCGACCAGGAGCTGTTCGTGATCGGCTCGGATCTGCCGCTCGAGCCCGTTCAGGTGAAGGCGGCGGTGGCGACCGGCGTCCCTGGGGTCCGGGTCGCGCGGGTCGTGATCCACAAGCAGGAGTGAACCCGTGCTGGTGCTCGCCTCGGCGGTGTCGATCGCGACCGCGGCCCCGGTTCGCCACGCGGTGGTGATCGGCGCGAACGACGGCGGCGGCGTGCTCGAGCCGCTCCGGTACGCCGAGACCGACGCCGAGCGGGTCGGCTCGGTGCTGGTCGAGCTCGGCGAGTTCGACGACCAGCTGGTGACGGTGCTGTTCCGCCCGACGGAGGGGGACCTGCGCGCCGCCCTCGCGAAGCACGCCGCGATCGCCGAGCAGTACGACGAGGACCTGTTCCTGTTCTACTACTCGGGCCACGCCGACGCGTCCGGCCTGCGGCTCGGCGACGAGCGGTACTTCTTCGAGGCGCTCAAGCACGACCTGAACGCGATCCAGAGCGACGTCCGGATCGGGATCCTCGACGCGTGCCGGTCCGGGACGATCACCCGGCTGAAGGGCGCGGACGTGACCGAGTCGATGTTCGGGGTCGACGGGGTGGTGGCCGAGGGCGAGGCGTGGCTCACCGCCAGCGCCGCCGACGAGCTCGCCCAGGAGTCCGAGTCGCTCCGGGGCGGGTTCTTCACCCACTACCTGCTGTCCGGGATGCGGGGCGCGGCGGACACCGGCGACGGCGTGATCCAGCTCGACGAGCTGTACCGGTACACGTTCGACCGGGTCGTCGACGTCACCGGCCGGACCGGGGCCGGCACCCAACACCCCCACTTCGACTACCAGCTGTCCGGGGCCGGCGCGCTCGGCCTCACCGACGTCCGAAACGCGAGCGCCCTGCTGGTGTTGCCGGAGGGCAGCAGCGGGCAGGTCGCGGTGTTCAAGCTGCCCGAGAAGACGCAGCTCGCCGAGTTCGTCAAGGCCGAGACCCGCGAGATGGCGATCGCGGTGCCGCCGGGGACCTACCTCGTCCGCCGCCGGTTCGCCGACGCGACGTACGAGGCGACGTTCGGGATCAACGACGGCGCGCAGTTCCGGGTCGAGAACTGGGGGACGCCGGTGATGGAGCTCGGCGTCGCCCGGGGCGATCTCGGCGTGATCGGCGACGATCCGCGGGTCGCCGCGCTGATCGAGGAGAGCCTCGACTACCAGGACAGCCGGAAGCTCGGCGCCTCGCCCGCGATCGCCGGGACCGCGTCGGTCGTGATCCCGGGCGCGGGGCAGCTGTACAACGGCCAGGTCTGGAAGGGCCTCGGGTACTTCGCCGTCACCAGCTCGACCCTCGCCGGCGTGGTGTTTGACCCGACGCGCGACCAGCTCGGGAACGGGTTCTGGCCGATGGTCGGGGCCGCGGTGTGGGGCGCGTCGATCGCCGACGCCGCGTACAACGTCCACCGGAACGAGGATCGCCGGCCGCAGCTCGGGTTCCAGCTGTCCACCTCCACCACCTACGGCGGGAACCGGTGGCCGACGCACTTCGGCGTGTCCGGCGACCTGATGCTGCGCAAGGGCGTGTCGATCGGGCTCGACCGCGTCGGGTACACCCCGGTCGAGGGCGGGTTCGACGGGCAGGTCGGCTCGCGGCTGCTGCTGGCGGTCGAGGGGGGTCGGTTCCGTCCGCACATGCTCGTGGCGCTGGGGGCGCGGTACGGGCGGGTCCCGGACACCAAGACCTACATCACCCGGATGGTGGTGTCGGCCGGCGGCGGCGTGAGATACTACGTGGTTCCCCGGTATTTCGTCGAGACCGAGGGCCGGTGGGAGAACGACGGTGATTGGCAAGGGATCACCGGCGCGATCGGGATGGGTGTCCACTTCGGTCGATGATGGTCGCGGATCCGGCGGTCCCCGGTGTCGATACAGGCAACCGAACAGCGGAGGAACTCGTGACGTTCGCACTCGCCCTGGTGGCGCCCTCGTGGGCCTGTGAGCACGTGGAGATCGGCCAGGACGGGGTCGAGGTCGACGTGGTGGTCGAAGGGTGCGGCGTGCACACGCACGACGTGGTGGTCGCGACCGTGGTCGAGGAGCCGCCCCCGGCCCCGCCGGTGGCCGAGGTCGACGACGTCCGCCAGCGCTCGGTCCTGAAGGTCGGGTACGGGATGCAGTTCCTCCAGGAGATGCCCGGCCACGACCTCAAGGCGTCGTTCACCGGCGAGAAGGACGCGTACCTGTCCGGCGAGCTGCGGTACATGCCCGCGTCCGACCTGCTGTGGGTCGGTCGGATCGGCGCCGGGTTCGACGTGTTCGGCCAGTCCGACTGGGACCTCACCGTCGGGCTGTTCCTCGGGTCGGCCGGCGAGTGGGACCGCGAGCGGGACCGCGCGGTGCTGTACTCCGCGCCGATCGGCGGGACCGAGATCGGCGTCGGGTACGACGGCGAACGGCTGTTCGGCGGGTACCGGTGGCTGGCCGGCCTCGGCGGCGGCCCGGTCGACTCGCTCGTCACCGAGAACGAGCTGACGTTCGGGTACAAGGT
The DNA here is from genome assembly GCA_040079715.1 of Myxococcota bacterium. Lineage (GTDB taxonomy): Bacteria > Myxococcota_A > UBA796 > UBA796 > JACKER01. The sequence continues at coordinate 4,517 of JBEBJW010000409.1, forward strand.
GCTGCCGGAGCTGCACGTGTTCGGCCAGTACCTGGTCGTGTCGCCCGGCGAGTACGACAACCAGTCCGGGTTCGGCCTCGGGGCCCGGGTCGCTTTCTAGAGCTCCTTGGAGGGAGAACGTGCGCCCGTGGTCTCACCGGGACCACACCCGGAAGGCCCGCGGAATTTTCGGGTCGAACCAGGACTCTCGAGCTGCGCCGGGGGGTAGCGGCTCGTCCGGGCGACCTGGTGGACCACGGCGCGCACATCCCTCCGTCCCCTCCCCGTCGGATCAGGCTTCGAGCGCGTCCGCCGCGTCGAGGAGCCCCCGCCTCCGGGCCGCCTCGGCGGGGGTCTCGCCGGCCGCGTTCGTCGCGCGCGGATCGGCGCCGTGGGACCGCAGCAGCTCGGCGACCTCCACCGCGGCGGCCTCGTCGTCGGGCAACGCGAACAACGCCGAGTTCCCCGACGGAGCGCGCGCGTGTACCCGCGACGGGTCCTCCCGCAGGACCTCCGCCAGCCGGTCGAGCCGGGCCGCCTCGGCGAGGCCGAACACGTCGCGCAGCGGGACCAGCAGCTCCACCATCGCCGCCTGACCGAAGTGCAGCGCGAACCCGAGCGGGGTGCCGTGGTACGGGCCGCCCCGCCGGTCCACGTCCGCGCCAGCGGCGATCAACCGACGCCCCACCCGCACCGCACCGCACTGCGCCGCCCAGTGGAGCGCCCGCTTCTGGTCCGGCGGGCACAGGTCGACCGGCAGCCCGAGCGCCAGCAGCAGCGCGGCCACGTCGTCCAGATCGCGCTGGGCCGCCACCGCCCACGGCGCGTGGGTGGTCAGGCAGCTCGGATCCGCCGCGGCCAGGCGTCGCGCCTCGTCCGCGTCGCCCCGGAGCGCCGCCGCCTGGAACGCCGCCACGCCGACCAGGCGGTGGGGCGTCGCGCCGCGGGCCTCGAGCAGGGCCGCGAGCTCCACCCGACCGAGCAGCTGGGCCTGCGCCTGGACCGGGACGTGGGCGTACGCGTGGAGGGCGTTCGGATCGGCGCCGTGGTCGAGCAGCCACCCGACGCGACGCGAATGGCCGCGCTCGACCGCGTTGCCCAGCAGGTAGTCGAGGATCGGCCGCTTCGCCATCCGGTCCGCGCGCCACCGGTCGGGGTCGGACCGCGCCCACATCACGTCGAGCCAGTGGGTGTCGTCGTCGTGGAGCGAGGTGTCGTACAGGACCTGCGGGTCGTACGCCGGCGCCCCTCGGTCGACGAACAGCGCCACCAGCGCGTCGGCGCGCGGGTGCGGGGGCCGCCCGGACTCTCCCTGGCCGATCACGCCGTTCAGCAGGGTGTACGCGTTGCCCCACCCGTCGTCGAACGCGGCCGCGGGATCGCCGCCCGCGTCGAGGACCAGGGTCGCGATCTCCACCGTGTGGGGCGCGGCGTCGTTCAGCCGCCCGTAGGCGAGGTACTGGAGCGGCTCCCAATCGTGGGGACCCCCGCGGACCCGGGCGTCGTCAGGGTCGCGGGCAAGGCGCCGGCGCACCTCGTCGAGGTCGCCGCTCATCGCCGCCAGAGGCAGCGAGTGGCGCGCGAGCGCGGGCACCCGGGCGAGGATCCGCCGCGCCGCCACGGGATCGCCCTGCCACGCCGACCGGAGCACCTCGGTCGCGAGCTCGCCGGGGTCGCGCTGGAGCAGGGCGAGGTCCGCCAGCGCCTCGCGGAGCGCGGACCAGCCGGCCAGCCCGTGCTCGCGGGCGATCGCGCGCTGGACATCGCGCAGCCCCACCGGCGCGGGGCCCTCCGGGAGCGCCGCCCGGAGGCGTCGGTCCGCCGCGGGATCGCCGGCGCGGCGGGCGCGTAGCCAGGA
>JBEBJW010000410.1:0-6350 GCA_040079715.1 Myxococcota bacterium
ATCCACTCCTCGCGCATGACGCTATCGTCACGGTCGTAGGCGACAATGGCGGGCAGGCCACCGTCTCGGTGCAGCTCTCCGTGGCGAATCCAATACTCCTCCCAGACCTTTCCCTTGTTGGGTCCCTCCGAGTAGTACAGCGTGACGGCCGGGCCGTGCTCGCGGTGGCACATCCAGAACATGGAGCCACCAGCCCAGGCGCCGCTGGCCAGGCCGGTCTCGTCCAGCTCTTCCTTCGTCGCGTGGATCCATGCCTGGACCGACGCGCCCCTGGTGAAGTTCAGCGCGGGACGGGACCATCGCGGGTCCATCGCCGGGTCGGCGGCCTTGTGAACCGGCTGCCGACGCGCCCACTCCAGAGCCGTATCGATCTCGCCCGTTTGGGACAGGTAGTCCTGGACGATCCGGATGGTGTCGGACACGTCGTCGAACACCCACCCGATCTTCTGGTCTTCGACTCCTGCGCGGGCGAGAAAGCGCTTTACATAGGCAGCGGCCTCCCCGGCTCCGACCTCGGAGTCGTTGGCAGCGATTGCGTAGAGAATCCTGGCGGGCATCTCGGACGGTCCGTTGCCCATTCCACCGCGGTCGATGAACGCGGTGCAGAACGTGTCGAGGTCCTTGCGGGTCTGCGGTGTCATACCCAGCTCCTGGGCGGGAAGATGAACATGCGGGCGGGAGAACGCCCGAGCAGTATCTGTCACCACCGGGGCATTCGTCGACATCCCCCCGATCAGGCAGTTCTCAAGGACCCCGAGATCGCGGATCGTCGCCGGCGCGAACGCCTTCGGCGACGTCCGCACTCGCGCACACCCCGCTGGACAATCTGGCGGTCCGGGACCGCGGTGCTCGACAGGATCGTCGTGGTCTCCCACGTGCTGCGCCTGTATGCGGACGGGCGGCCTCCGGCGGCGACTGGTGGGGGGTTCCGCAGGGTGCTGATGACCGCCCTCGTCGCGGCGTTCGGCCTCGAGCCCAGGGCTGTGTCGACGACGGCGGGGCGCCAAGGATCGGAAGGTTGCTGACCAGCACGGGCATGACGCCGCTCGTGCTTCCGGCGCTCTACGCCCGTTGGGTTCGACCGACCCGCCGAGCGGCGTGGACCGGCCCTCGCCTGGAACCGAGGTTCGCGAACGCGATGATGACCCATGTGAGCGCGCCTAACGACCGGGAAGGGCGGACCTCCCGACGTTCACCCGTCGGTGGGCGCGGGGGCCTTGGGGTGGTCCAGCTTGGTGACGCCGAGGTAGACCACCACCAGGAGGATGGTCGCCAGGAACAGGGCACTCGTCACGGTCGTGCCCAGGCCCACGCCGCCATCGTCTGGCGCCTGGGACAGGAAGTCGCCGATCGACGCACCGAGTGGGCGGGTGAGCACGTAAGCCGCCCAGAACGACAGCACCGCGTCGACCCGGAGGAAGCGCCAGCTGAGGGTGACGAACCCGATCGCAGCCGCGAACAGCAACGCCGACTGCCAGTACCCGACCGCCAGCGTCTCGGCGACCAGGTCTCCCGCGGCCGTGCCGAGCGCGAAGGTGAACAGGATCGCGAGCCAGTAGAACGCCTCGCGCTTGCTGGTCACGATGGTGTGGATGGACAGCGTCCGCTCGCTCGCGTACCAGGTCCCGAACGTGGCGGCGAGGGCCACTGCGAACAGCGCGGTGGTGACCTCCAGCGCCACACCCAGGTTGTCGACGAGGTTGTCGGTGAACAGCGTCCCGACGATGCTGAGCAGCACGACGGCCAGCCAGTAGACGCCCGGCACGTAGCGGCGGGCCCCGAACTGGACCGCGAGGGCCGCGACGAGCGCAACGCCCATGACCAGCGTGGTGACCACCAGCCCGAGGCCCAGGGTCTCGGAGAGGTAGTCCGCGGCCGTCTCGCCCACCGTGGTCGCCAGGATCTTGATGATCCAGAAATAGAGCGTGATCTCGGGCACCTTGTTGGTCATGCATCCGCCTTGGTGACGCCGAGGGCCAGCGCCGGCAACAGGAACAGCGACACCGCGGTGGACAGGGCGAGCCCGCCGATCACCGCCAGGGCGAGCGGGCGCTGGAGGTCCGCGCCCGAGCCGATGCCGAGCGCGAGCGGCAGGAGACCGAACACCGTGCACAGCGCGGTCATCAGGATCGGCCGGATCCGCCGCTCGCCGGCGTGGATCATCGCCTCGACCGGGTCTGCGCCGGACTCCCGGTGGGTCTGCGCGTTCTCGAGCAGCAGGATTCCGTTCTTCACCACCAGCCCGACCAGCAGCACCAGCCCCATCAGCGACGACGCGTTCAGCGGCACCTGGAGCACCCACAGCGTCAACACCGCGCCCACCAGCCCCAGCGGGGCCGTCGCCAGCACCACCAGGGGCAGCCGCAGCGTCTGGAACTGGGCCAGCAGCACGACCAGCACCGCGAGGGTCGCCAGCATCAGCACGTGCTCCAGCTCGGTGAACGCGGCCTGTTGCTGCTCGTAGGTCCCGCCCAGCTCCACGCTGTAGCCCGAGGGCAGCGTCAGGTCGGCCAGCGCCGCCCGCATCTCCCCGATGATCGAGCCCAGATCACGGTCCCCCTGTTCGGCCGACAGCACCACGACCGGGCGCAGGTCCTCCCGCATCAGCAGCGTCGGACCCGAGAGGTTGGTGGGGTGGGCCACCGCAGCCAAGGTCGTGACCGGCGATGTGTCGTCCGGAGGCACCAGCGGCAGCGCGCCGAGGGCCTTCGCGTCGAACCGCACCCGGTCCGGCGCTCGCACCCGCAGGTCGATCTGCCGGTCCAGGTACGGGACCTGGGTGGCGACCCGCCCGCGCACCGTCGTGTCGAGCAGCTCGGTGACCCTGGCCGGCGTGAGGCCCAGCGACGCGGTCGCCGCCGGGTCGATCTCGAAGTGGAGCACCGGCGAGACGCCCTCCACCCCGCCGTAGAAGTCCTCGAGCCCGTCGATCCCAGCGACCTTCTCGCTGATCTGGCCGGCGATCTGCTGGAGCACGGCGTAGTCGGGCCCGAAGACCTTGATCTCCACCGGATGCGGCGCGCCGGCCAGGTCGTTCAGGACGTCCTGCATGACCTGGACGAACTCGAACCGGGACTGGGGCACCCCGGTCTCGACCCGCTGGCGCACGTCGTCGATGACCTCGAGCACCGACCGGTCCCGCTCCGAGAGCGGCTTCAGGCGGACCATGATGTCGCCGGTGTTGGTCTCGGTGGCGGCGGCCGGACCGAGCTCGGCACCGGTCCGCCTGGACCAGGTCCGGACCTCCGGGATCGTCTTCAGCAGCGCCTCGACCTTCGCCGCGCTGGCCGAGGTGTCCTGGAGGGAGGACGCCGCGGGGAGCCAATAGTCAATGACGAAGCCGCCCTCGTCCATCGTCGGCAGGAAGCCCGTCGGGACGCGGAGCAGGGCGACGCCTCCGAGCACCATCGACCCGAGCGCGAGGCCGATCCCGATCCCGCGGTACCGGAGCGACCTGCGCAGCAGGCTCCCGTACGTGGTGGCGAGCCAGGACGGCCCGGAGTGCGGCTTCGAGGTCAGGAAGCGAGCGGCCGCCAGCGGAGCCAGCAGCAGCGCCACCGGCAAGGAGAGCAGCACCGCGCCCGTCAACGTGACCGCCAGCGCCTGGAAGAACCGTCCGACGACCCCGGACAGCAGCCCGAGCGGCAGGAACACGACGACCGTGGTCGCGGTTCGGCCCAGCACTGCCGAGAACAGCTCCGAGACCCCGCGAGAGGCCGCCATCGGACCGGACAACCCCTCCTCGCGGTGCTTGTGGATGGCCTCCACCACGACCACCGCATCGTCGACCACGAGGCCGATCGCCACCGCCATGCCGCCGAGGCTCATCAGGTTCAGCGTCTGGCCGAACAGGTACATCACGCCGAAGGTCAGGAGCAGCGTCAGCGGCACCGCGAGCCCCGCGATGAGCCCCGCACGCAGGTCCCGCAGGAACACGCCCAGCACGCCGACGCACAGCAGGATCCCGATCACGATGGCGTCGCGGACCGACGCGAGCGAGTCGTCCACCAGCGCGGCCTGGTCGTAGACCTCGTCGAGGCGAGTGCCTGGCGGGAGGACCGACAACAGCGCCGCGGCGGCCGCGCGCGCTCCGTCGGCGCCGGCCGGGGTCGAGGCGCCCTCCCTCCGCGAGATCGCGATCTGGACGGTCTCGCCCAGCGGCCCGCTCACCACCGCCGCCCGGTCGGCCGTACCGGGATGGACGTCCGCCACCGCCGAGAGCGGCACGATGGCCCCGTTGTGGGCGGTGATCGGCAAGGCCCCGAGCGCCTTGGCGTCCAGCGGCTGGGACTCCGCTTCCAACGTGACGGTCTGGTGATGGTCGACCAGGTGGCCAGCGGTGGCGCGGACCACGCTGTCGGCGAGGAGATCGGCTACCTTCGGCCCGTCGAGGCGCAAGCCTGCCGCCCGATCCGGGTCCACTTCGACCTCGAGCTCGCGTACGTCTCCGCCCATGACCTCCACCCGTCCCACGCCGTCCACCCGGGTCATCGCCGGGCGGACCACGGTGTTCGCGAGATCGAGGAGATCGGCTGGCGATTGGGTCCCGGTCAGGTTGAACGTGAGGACCGGGAAGCTGGTGGGTGAGAGTCGTTCGGCGACGATCTCGGCGCCGTCGGGCAGGTCCCCCTTCACCTCGTTCGCACGGGACTCGACCTGGGCGAGCGCTCGGGCCATGTCGACGCCTGGCGCGAACTCGACCGACAGCTCGGTCGACCCGCGGATCGTCTTGGACTTGACCCTGCGGACCCCCGGCGTGTCGGCGACGGCTTCCTCCAACGGCCGGGCGACCGTCGCGACGGTCACGTCGGCGGGCGCGTCCCCGGCGTGCGCCACCACCACGATCCGCGGGAAGTCGACCTCGGGGTAGATGCCGGACGGCATCCGGAACAGCGTCCAGCCCCCGAACACCGCGAACGCGGCGGTGGTCACCCACAGGAGCGTCGCGTTGCGGTGGGCCCACCCGTAGAGGCCGCGGATCTCCGGCTCGATCTCGTCGGGCTCTGCGGTCATGGCGTGCACTCCAGCGGGGTCTCCGCGTCGATGCCGACCCCGCCGCCCGCCACGATCTGGTCGCCCGGGGCGAGGCCGTCGGTCACCGGGATCGACCCGTCCTCGGTCTTCTCGCCCGCCTGCACGGCCACCACCTTGGCCTTGCCATCGGCGCAGACGACCGCCTCGAGACCGCCGCCTTCCCCTCCGCGCAGCGCGTCCGCCGGGACCATCGCGCAGTTCGGGCGGGACCCGATCACGACCGTCGCGGTCGCGATGGCGCCGATCGGCAGCCCGGAGCCGTCGTCGAGCGCGATCCGGACCACCCCGAGCCCGGTGTCCATCGACACGGCGGGCGAGACGGAGGCCACGTGCCCGCCGACCGCCGGAACGCTCGGGTCGACCGTGACCCGAGCCGGCATCCCGACCTTGAGCGAGATCAGCTGGGCGACCGGGACCTCGGCCCGGAGCTCCAGGTGGGTCGGATCGGCGACCTCCACCACCGGCTGGCCCGGGGTCCCGTCCACCACCTCGCCGACCTGGCGGTACACCCGGACCACGATCCCGTCGATTGGGCTGCGCATCCGCGCTCGGTCGAGGTTGGCGTAGGCCGAGTCGAGCGTCGTCTCGCTCGCCGCCAGCTCCGCCTTCGCCCGAGCGGCGTCGGCCCTGGCGGTGTCCGCGTCGGCGCGGGAGACCACGCCTTGTTGGAGGAGTCCGCTCTTCCGCGCGTCGGCTGCCGCTGCAGCGGCCGCGCCCGCCGCGGCCTGCTCGATGCCGGTCTTGGCCTGGCGAACGTCGTCGTAGAAGGTCCGCTCGTCCAGCGTCGCGAGCATCGTGCCCTTGACGACCGGGTCCCCTTCGCGCACCGGCAGCGTCGCGATGGTGCCGGCCACCGACGCCGACACCAGAGCGTCCTTGTCCGGCGGTGGGCGAACCTGTCCGCGGAGCACCACCGAGGTCTCGGCGGTCCCGGTGGTCACGAGGACGCACTTCACGGGCACCGGGGGCGCTTCCTCGTCGGCTCCGGACGAGCACCCGACCAGCCAGACGAGGAACAGCAGGGTCTTAGAACAGCGGGGCATGGGGATCTCCTCCGGCTGCGCGCGCGAGGGCGGCGCGGGCGTTCACGGCATCGATGAGCGCCTGGACGCGTTCCACCCGGACGTCGGCCAGCTCCTGGCGCGACGCGAGGACCGCGGGCAGATCGATCTCACCGGCGGTGTAGGCGGTGGCGGCCAGCTCGGCGGCAGAGCTGGCGGCGGGCAACGCGACCGAGTCCAGCGCCACCAGCTTGGCCCGCGCGGCGTCGGCGTCGTACCAGGCGCTGACCAGATCGGCGGTCGCGCGGGCCAAGC
>JBEBJW010000411.1:0-6313 GCA_040079715.1 Myxococcota bacterium
GCGCTGTACGGCTACCTCGGGTGTCTCCACGCCGATCCGGCGTGCGTCGACTGCCTCGCCGAGGTCGGGGAGGTGTACTTCGCCCGCGAGGAGTGGGGCGACGCGGTGCGGGTGTGGGAGGCCACGCTGGCCCGCGACCCCGGGCGGGACGGGATCGCCGACCGGCTGGCGGCGGCCCGGGAGCGGTTCGGCGGCGGGTCGATCGTCCGGGATCCGCGCGGGCCCCGGATCCCGATCGGCACCGCCAGCGCTTCGGACGACGGCCCGCTGCAGTTGCGCCTCGTCGCCCGGTTCCAGAACTACGATCCTGCGCCGACCGACCCGGCCGACCACTACGACCCGCACGTCGCCTCGCCGAAGTCGGTCCGGTTCCTCCCGGACGGCGACCGGGTGTACGTCAACGCGCTCGAGGGGTTCGAGACGCTGGTGTACGACCCGATCGCCCTGGTGAAGATCGGCGTCGTCCCGCACACGTTCGCGGCCCCGGCCGAGCCGCTGTTCGGCGGGGTCGACACCGTGTTCGGGTACCCGTACAACCGCACGCCGCCGGACGGCGCGGCGAACCGGTTCTCCGGCAAGCCGGTCGAGAGCGAGCTGTCGCACGGACACCTGCTGTGGGTGCCGTACTACCGACGCGACTGGGACGTGGGCGGGACCTCCCCGTCGGCGGTGGCGATCGTCGACACCGACCGCGACCGGATCGTCCGGGTGCTCCCGACCGGCCCGATCCCGAAGTACGTCGCCGCCAGCCCGGACGGACAGTGGGTCGCGATCACCCACTGGGGCGACAACACGCTCGGGATCGTCGACACCCGCGGCGGGGATCCGGCGTCGTTCGCGTACCTCCCGGACCGGTTGGTGGTCGAGCAGGCCCTCCCGCAGGACAACCTCGCGAACCAGGACCGGGACAGCGCGTGCGGGCTGTGCCTCCGCGGCACGGTGTTCACCCCCGACAGCCGGACGCTGCTCGTCGCGCGGATGGGCGGCGGCGGGATCGCCGGGTTCAGCGCCCCGCACGGACGACGGCGGTACTGGGCGTACCTCGGGACGGTCACCGGGGAGCCGCCGACGCCCCGCCACCTGGTGGTGTCCGCCGACGGCGAGGACCTGTACGTGAGCAGCAACCGGTCGGGCTTCGTGTCGCGGATCGGGCTGCAGGACGTGGTCGACGCGCTCCACCGCGCGAACGGCGGCGCAGTGGCGCTCGACGGTTGGACCTCGACCCGGGTGGGCGGCGGGGCGCGGACGATCGAGCTGTCTCCCGACGGCAGGACGCTGTTCGTCGCGGTGAACGACGCGTCCGAGCTCGTGGCCGTCGATGTCGCCACGATGGCGGTGGTCGCGCGGGTCCGCACCGACAGCTTCACCGTCGGGCTCGCGGTGTCGCCGGACGGGCGACGGGTCTGGACCACGTCCCAGGGGCGCGGGGGCGCAGGCGGGAACTCGGTCTGCGTGTACGACGTGGTCGTGGCGGAGGCGCCGTGACCGCCCCGCGATCCGGGTTCGTGGTGGTCGGTGGGTTCTCCGCCGGCGTGGCGCTCGGGGCCGGCGGGGCGGCGACCATCGCGATCGGGTCGACGCTGGTGGCGATCGCGCTGGCCGTGGCCCTCCGCGTCGGCGTGCCGGGCCCGGTCGATCCGGTGGCGGTGGTCCCGCGGGTCGCGGTCGCCCCCGCCCCGGTCGAGCGCCCAGGGAGGCCGCCGTGGAGTCCGCCGGCGCAGGAGCGCGCCGGATCCGACGCGGCGCTGGTCGCTCGGCCGGCGGGCGAACCCGCGGGCGGCCCGCCGTTCACAGAACTGTGAACGAACCGCCGGGCCTCGACCGGACAGGAAGGGAGCGGAGGGAGCCGATGCGGATCGTGACCTGGATTCTCGTAGGGTGCGGTGGGGACGACTCCGGGTCCACCTCCCCGGACGGCGACGCGGACACCGACGCGGACGCCGACACGGACACGGACACGGACACGGACACCGACACCGACACCGACGCCGACACCGACACCGACACGGACGCCGACCCGCCGTCGGAGAACGTCCTGTTCGTGCTGCTCGACGACCTCGGGGTCGAGGAGCTCGGGCTGTACGCGACCCGCGGGACGACCGCGGACACCCCGGTGATCGACGGGCTCGCCGCGGAGGGGATGTTGTTCCGGAACGCGTGGTCGATGCCGCTGTGCGCCCCGACCCGAGCGTCGCTGCTGACCGGCCGGTACCCGACCCGGACCACGGTCGGGATGGTGGTCGAGAACGACGTGAGCGGCGTGACCGGCGCGAACCCGCTCCCGGACGCCGAGTACACCCTGGCCGAGCTGCTGCGCGACGCGCCGACCCCGTGGGATCGGTCGCTGACCGGCAAGTGGCACCTGTCGCAGTACACCGGGGCGAAGGTCGCGACCAACCCGGCCGATCAGGGGTTCGCCTGGCACGCCGGACCGATCGGGAACCTCGACCCGACCCTCGACGGAACCCACGGCTACTACGACTGGGACAAGAACGACAACGGCGTGATCGCGCCCACCACCGACTACGCGACGACCGACACCGCGGACGACGCGATCGCCCGCCTCGGCGCGATGACCGAGCCGTGGTTCCTGTACCTGACGTTCAACTCGCCGCACGATCCCTGGCAGGTGCCGCCGGAGTCCCTGGTGCCCGGGCCGATCGACCCGGACGACGTGCCGGCGGTGTTCCGGTCGATGATCACCGCGACCGACACCGAGCTCGGGCGGGTCCTGGCGGCGCTCCCGGCCGACGTCCGCGCGCGGACCACGATCGTGGTGATGGGCGACAACGGCACCGACAGCGACGTGTACGGCGTCCCCGGCCGGCTCAAGGCCACCGTGTACGAGGGCGGCGTCCACGCGCCGCTGATCGTGACCGGCCCGCGGGTCGGCGCGCCCGGCTCCACCTCCGACGCGCTGGTCGACGTGGTCGACTGGTACCCGACGATCGCCGAGATCGCCGGCGTCGATCCGGCCGCCGCGCCGACCGCCGGTCCGCTCGACGGGGTGTCGCTGCTCCCGGTCCTGGCGGATCCGACCGCGACGGTCCGGAGCTCGGCGTACACCGAGTCGTTCTTCAACGACGACGAGTACACGTTCGCGATCCGCGACGACCGGTACAAGCTCGTCGTGATGCACCACTGGTTCTACACCGTCCCGGTCTTCGACGCGGTCGAGCTGTACGATCTGGTGGACGACCCGACCGAGTCGCACGACCTGGCCGGGGACCCGACGTACGCGGACGTGCTGACCCGCCTGACCGACGAGGCGACGGCGTTGCGGGTGTCGATGGCCGCGCGGTAGCGCCGGACCGATCCGCTCGGTCACGCAGCCGGGCGCGGCGGTTCGTCCAGCGCGAACAGCCCCGGCGGCGGCCGCCCCACCGCGATCACCCCGTAGCCGTCGAGCTCGATCGCCCGCCAGACCCGCAGCTTCGGGCGGGCGGTGACCACGATCCCGGCCAGCACCGCCCCCGCGGCCCCGATCGTCGCGGTGGCGAGCCCGCCGAGCGCGGCCGCCGCCGCGATCCCGAGCGCCGTGGACCGCTGCTCGCCCCACACCGCGAGGCACGCGGTGGTGATCCCGATCGTCACCGGCGCGATCCCCATCGTCGCGGTGAGGATCCACACGACCAACCCGATCCGAGCCGCTCCCATCCCGACCTCCGCCCGGGCCTCGATGCAAGGGTCGGACCATCGGGAGAACGCCGAACATCGCTGCGCCGACCGACGGACGTCCGTCGACGTCCGTCACCCACCGAGGAGCGAGGAACGACGGGCGGCCATCGCGTCACGGCTCGGCGAGCAACGCTGCGACGGCGGCTCCGAAGCTCGCCGGCGCGCACGCGTCGTCGTGAATCGAGATCAGCGCTCCGCCGGTGCGGTCGGCCATGGTGGCGTAGCGTCCCACGCCCCAGTCGGTGGCGGTCCCGGGACAGATCACCGTCCCTGTCGGATCGAGCGCCGGGATCACCGCGTCGAACACGGCGTCGCCGATCAGCGTGGGGTAGTCGCCCACGGACGGATCACCCTCCGCGAGGGTCGCAGAGCGGTCTCCCTCGTCGGAGATCACCACGATCCGCCCGCGATAGCCCTCCGACAGCAGCCCGGGAGTGGCGAGCGCCCGATACGCGGCCTCGAGACCCTGCTCTTCGGCAGACCTGCAGGTCCCGCCCCACTCGGCACCGCACAGGCAGTCGAGGGCCTCCACCGAGGCCTGCGTCACCGGCTCGCCGCAGGCGTAGCTGGGATCCGACGGGAGCGCGTCCGAGGCGCACAGCGCGCCGCACACCTGGCGATGGAGCTCCGGGCCGTGGTCGGCCGTGATCAGCTCGCCGACCAGCGCGCCCGTGCCGTCGGTGGTGGTGACCGCGATCCGACTGTCGGCGGGAACCGACAGGTCCGAGGTCGCGACGATGAGCTCGACCAGGTGCTGGATCATCGACGGGCTGTCGTCGATCACCAGCACGATCGCAGCGGCGGACGCGTCCGACGCCGCCGCGTCCGCCCCGGTGTCCGCGTCCACGTCACCGGACGAGCCACCACACCCCACGAACAGCCATCCGACCATGTTCACCCCTCGGCGCGAATCTCTCCCGGCCGAGGACGGACGTCCACCCGCTTTGTGCGCTCTGCCCGCCGACCCGCGCTCCGCCCGGATCGGCGCCCCGTCGCCTACGGCGCGGCGACCCGGGACAGCGACACGACCCCGAAGTGCTCCCGATCGACCTCGATCCCGTCGCCGTCCGGAACGAACGTCTCCGAGAACGAGTCCGCCGCGATCGCCACCTGGTGGAAGTGGAACTTGTCGCTCGACTCCACCACCACCAGCGTCGCGAGGGTCCCGTCGTCCCGGATCGTCGCGTAGTCGATCTCGACCGGCGCCCCGTCGATCGTCGCGCGGAACACGAGGTCGTCCTTCTCGATCACGTACTCGACCAGCCCCTCCGGACCGTCGCCCTGCCAGGTCCCCCACATCCACGACGGGTTCTCCACGTCGAACGGGAACTCCCGGGTCGGCGCCGCCGGAACCTCCGCCGCGCCGCCGCCCGGCTCGGTCACCCGCAGGGCGAGGCGGAGCTCGGCGTACCCGGGCTGGTCGGCGAAGAACCGGACCTTGTCGGCGGCCAGGCTCACGTCGACCGGGGTCGGGTCGAGCATCACGAACGTGGTGAACGACTCGGCGGCGTCCTCGTCGCCGCCCGCGCGCTCGGCGTACGACGTGACCCAGTCGCCGTCGAGCACCGGGGAGCCGTCCTCCGGGTAGCCCTCGCCGTCGCCGGTCTCGTTCCCGAACCGCTCGACGAACGTGTTCACGGCGCCGTCGGCGTACTGCCGGAGGTGCCCGAACTCGTGGATCAGCGTCCAGTCGTAGGTCCCGCGGTGTCCGGACAGCGGCGCGCACACGTCCGGATCGTTGTCCGCGATGTTCGTCTCGCTCAGGTGGAGGCTGGTTCCGTACCGGCCGGTCTGGTTGTTCGTCCCGGTGTTGTCGACGTACGCCGCGAGGTCCGACCCGGCCGCGAACACGTCGAACTGGACGAGCTGGGTGCGCTGGTTGGCCGGGATCCGGAGCACCAGCTCCTGCCACAACGTCAGCGCCCCGGCGGCGACCGCCGGATCGCGGACGAACTTGCCGATCAGCGCGTCGCCGTCGACCTCGAACGCGGCGAGCGTCTCTCCGCCCACCGCCGCGAGCGACGGTGCGTCGGGGATCTCGGCCAGCACGAGGCGCTCGGGCGGCTCGCACACCACCGGCGGGGTGGTCGGCGGGGTCCCCGTGTCGACCGGCGGGGTCGTCGACGCGGGCGGATCGGTGTCGGTCGGGTCCGGCGGGGTCGTCGGGTCGACCGGCGCGGGCGTGCAGGCAGCGAGGGACAGCAGGGCGAGCAGCGGACGGGTCATGTGGGCTCCCGGGTGTGCCAGGACCGTAGCCGGTGTATTCATCGCGTCGCCAGATCACGAGGATCGATTCTGTTGGCGGCGTGAATACGGTCGGTGAATCCTTGGTGTGGCGCATCGCTGGTGTATTCGTTAGACTGCGGGAAGATGAGCCCCGACGCGCCCCCGCTGCCCTCGCCGTTCGCGTACCTCGACTACCGCCGGTACCTGGCGGACTGGTTCGCGGCGAAGAAGGAGCTCAACCCGCGGTTCAGCCACCGGATGTTCGCCCGCCTCGCCGGCCAGAAGAACCCGTCGCTGCTCCACCACGTGATCGAGGGCCGGCGGAACCTGACCCACGAGACCACCGACGGCTTCGTCCGCGGCCTCGGGCTGTCCGCCGCCGAGGGCCAGTTCTTCCGGCTGCTGGTCG
>JBEBJW010000412.1:0-6312 GCA_040079715.1 Myxococcota bacterium
ACAGGGGAGGGGCCGGCGTGGGTCGGGTCGGGGGCTCGGCCGGCCGACCGAGCGGCGGCTGGGGGTCGAGCACCAACGCCGGATCGATCGCGTCGAGGGTGACCGCGGCCGGGGGATCGAGCGGGTCCGACACACCCCCGACGATCGCGGCCACGGCGCAGTTCGCGCACACACCGGTGTGGTCGACGGTGAGTCCGCCGCACACCACACACAGCGCTCGGGGTTGGAACGTCACTTCACCAGCATACCCGCGGGTCGGGTCCAGGTCCTGTTCGGGCAATGCCGCGAATGGGAAAGACCGTTCCACATTTTCCGACGAATCGGCCTGGTACGCGAATTCACGGCGTACCAGGCCCGCGTCGGTGGACGATTATTTTGCGGGCTGCGGGTGCGGCGCCGGGCTCGGGCGCGGCGCGCCGTGACCCGCGTGGGGGTCCGCCTTCGACGCCGGGAACACCCACCCCCAAACCCGGTCGCGCCACCCCGCCAGGGTGTCGTAGAACGTCGGGATCACCAGCAGCGTCAGCATCGTCGACGTGATCACGCCGCCGATCACCGCTCGGCCGAGCGGCGCGCGGAACTCGGATCCTTCGCCGGTGCCGAGCGCGACCGGGATCATCCCGGCCACGACCGCCACGCTGGTCATCAGGATCGGGCGGAGGCGGATCCCGCCGGCCTCGATGATCGCCGACTTCCGGTCGATCCCCTGCTCCTCTTGCGCCCACTTCGCGAAGTCGATCAGCAGGATCGCGTTCTTCGCGACGATCCCCATCAGCAGCAGGATCCCGATCATCGACATCAGGTTGACCGTCGAGCCGGTGATCAGCAGCGCGAGCATCACGCCGATCAGGGACAGCGGCAGCGACGCCATGATCGCGATCGGGTCGACGAAGCTCCCGAACTGGACGACCAGGATCAGGTACATCAGCAGCACCGCGACCCCCAGCGCGCCGAACATCCGGCCGAACACCTCCTGCTGGGCCTCGACGTCACCGCCCTGGAGCACGCCGTACCCGGGGGGCATCGGGAACGCCTCGATCTTGTCGTTGATCCCCTCCATCACGGCGGACAGCGGCAGGTCCCGGGGGTTCGCCTCGACCACCACCACCCGCTTCCGGTCGATGTGCTGGATCTGCGCCGGTCCCTCGCCGGGCTCGATGTCCGCCACCTGGCCGAGCGGGATCGTGGTGGTGCCGGTCGCGGTCGGGACCACGAGCGGCAGCGACTCGAGGTCCTCCGCCTTGCGCCGCGACTCGGCGGCGAACCGCACCGTCACGTCGCGGGTCTCGCCCTGCGGGTCGACCCAGTCACCGACATCGATCCCGGCGAACGCCGGGCGGAGCGCCTGCGCGACCTGCCCGACCGACAGCCCGAGGCTGGCGGCCAGGTCGCGGTGGATCGTGACCTGGAGCTCGGGGCGCTGGCCGCGGGTCGACAGCCCCACGTCCGCGGCGCCCGGCACCGTGCGGATCTGCTCGGCGATCTGATCACCGAGCTCGGCCAGGACCTCGATGTCCGGCCCGCCGAGCTGGAGCTGGATCTGCTTCTGCGGACCGAACCCGCCCATCATCGAGGCGGTCACGCCGCCCAGGCGGTCGATCTCGTCGACCACCGGGAACGCGATCTCGTCCTGGCGCAGGTCCCGCTCGTCCTTCGGCACGAGCTTGACGTACAGGGTGGCCTGGTCGACCGCCCCCGAGTCGCCGCCGATCGTGACGTAGGTGTGCATCACGCCCGGGTGCCCGGCCGCGATCTTCGATGCCTCGAGCGCTTTCGCCCGGGTGTAGTCGAGCGAGGCGCCCGGCTGCAGATCGAGCATCACCTGGAACTCGGAGTCGTCCGTCACCGGGAAGAACGAGGTGCCGACGAGGCCCGAGACCGGCAGCGCGAGGGCGCCGACGAACGCGGTGACCGCGATCACCAGCATCGCGATCCGGTGGTTCAGCGCCCACCGGATGATGCTCTTGTACGTCTCGACCCGCCGCTCGAGCCACTGGTCGAACCGGTGGATCAACCGACCGATCGGCCCACGCTCGCCGGCTTCGATGACCGGATCGGCCCAGTACGCGGACAGCATCGGGTCGAGCGAGAACGACACGAACAGCGACACCATCACGGACGAGGCGATGGTCAACGCCATCGGACCCATCCACTGCTCGGCGAGGCCGCCCATGAACGCGACCGGCACGAACACGACGACGATCGAGAACGTGGTGGCGGCGACGGCGAGCCCGATCTCGGCCGTGCCCTCGCGGGCGGCCTGGTAGTGATCCTTGCCCATCTCCATGTGGCGCACGATGTTCTCGCGGACCACGATCGCGTCGTCGATCAGGATCCCGACCGCCAGCGACAGGCCCAGCAACGACATCGTGTTCAGGGTGAACCCGAACGCCCACACCATGATGAACGACGCGAGCACGCTGACCGGCAGCGCCAGTCCGGTGATCACGGTCGAGCGCCACGACCCGAGGAACAGGAACACCACGAGCACGGTGAGGGCAGCGCCCTCGAGCAGCGTCTTCTGCACGTCCGACACCGAGTGATCGACCCGGGTGCCGGAGTCGCGGACGATCGTGAGGTCGACGCCGTCCGGCAGCCGCTCGGCGATCTCGGCGACCCGGGCGATCACCCGCTCGCTCACGTCGGTGGTGCTGGCGTTCGTCGCCTTGACGATGTCGATCCCGACGGCCTCCTTGCCGTCGAACAGCGCCATCGTCCGGGCCTCTTCGGTGCCCGCGCGGACCGTGGCGACGTCGCCGAGCCGGATCAGCGCCCCGCCGGCGCCGTACACGGTGATCGCCTCGAAGTCGGTCGGGTCGGACAGCCGGCCCTGGAGGCGGATCGTGCGCTCCTCGCGGTCGGTCGTGACCCGGCCGACCGGTGCGGCGAGGTTCGCCGACTGGAGGGCCTGCATCACCTGGCCGACGCTGACCCCGGTGGCCTGCAGCGCCTCCGGGTGCAGCTCGACCGTCAGCTCGGGCTGGATCCCGCCGATCACGTTCACCTGCGCGACCCCGGACAGCCCTTGGAGCTCGCCGGTGATCCCGGGGTCCGCGAGCTTGGTCAGCTCGGCCGGGCTGTACTTTTCGGACGACAGCGTCATCGACACGATCGGGAAGTCCTGCGGATCGAACCGAGTCAGGATCGGCTCCTCCATCTCGGGCGGGAGATCCTGACGGATCGCCGAGATCGCGTCGCGGATGTCCTGGGTCGCCTGCTGGAGGTCCTTCTCGAACACGTACTCGACGACGATCAGCGCGTAGCTGTCGAACGACGTCGACGAGATCTTGTCGACCCCGGAGATCCCCGAGATCCCGTCCTCGATCGGCTTGACGAGCTCGCGCTCGACCGACGACGGGGACGCGCCCGGGTACAGGATCGACACCGCCACGACCGGTGGGTTGACCTCCGGGAACTCGTCGGTCCGGAGGAAGAACAGGGCCACGATACCGAACAACACGAGCGACAGCATCGCCACGATGGTGACGATCGGCCGCGTGATCGAAAAGTCACTGATCCACATCGATCACCCCTCGTTCCCGTCGCTGGCCGCAGCCGTCTCGCCGCCCTGGATCGTCACCGCGGAGCCTTCCTTCACGTCGCGGGCCCCGCCGAGGATCAACACGTCACCGACCGCCACCCCGGAGGTCAGCTCCACCTGCTCGCCCGCCTCGTCGACGATCCCGAGCCCGACCTCGGCCTTCTGGACCGTGTCGTCGACGATCTTCATCACGAACGGCGCCGGCCCGGTGCGGTCGACCGCGCTGGCCGGGACGACCAGGCCCTGGCGCTGCTCCGACGCGATCCGCCCCTCGGCGAACAGGCCGGACACGAGCGTGCCGCTCTCGTTCGGGATCGACACCAGGATCGGGATCTGGCGGCTCGTCGGGTCGACCGCCGGGGAGATCCGCTGGATCGTGCCGTCGAACGTGCGACCCGGGTATCCCTGGACCTCGAACGACACCGGCGTGCCGACCGCCAGCGAGCCGATCGCGGTCGCGGGGACCGAGCCCTCCAGCCGCAGCGACGACGGCTCGATCACGGTGAACATCGGGGCGCCCATCGACACCACGTCGCCGAGGTTCACCGCCCGCTCGCTCACCACCCCGGCGATCGGGGATCGGAGGGTGGTCCGACCGAGCTGGGACCCGGCGGACGACTGCTGCGCCCGGGCCGCTTGGAGCCGCGCCTGGGCGCTCGCGAACTGGCTCTGCGACAGCTCGAGGTCCCGCGGAGCGACCGCACCCGCGTCGAACAGGCGCTGGGTCCGCGCGAGCTCGCGCTCGGCCACCTTCAGGTCCTGCTCGGCCGACGACACCCCGGACTGTGCGGATCGCCACAGGTCGCCGGTGCCCGCGGCGTCGATCCGCCCGAGGACCTGCTTCTCGGTCACGGTCTCGCCGATCTCGACGTTGACCTCGAGCACCGAGCCGGACGCCTCTGCGCGGATCACCGCTTTTTGCGCCGGCTCGAGCGTACCCGAGATCCGAGGTCCGGACTGGATCGCCTCCTGCCCGACCACGACGACGTCGGCCCGGCTCAGCACCGCCGACGGCGTCGGGGTGGCCGCCGGATCGGAGCTGCCACCGCATCCCGCCGCCACCAGGGCAGCCATCAACAACGAACGAGGGTGGAACACGGATTCCTCGGGGTCAGAAGGATGAACCGCTCTGGAGCGGCAACGAAGCGAGCAGGGCGATCCGGGTGCGGGCCACCGCGAGGTCTCGCGCGGCCTGGGCCCGGTTGACCAGCGCCCGCTCGAGCTGGAGGCGGGAGTCGGACAACTCGATCTGGGTCGAGACGCCCTCGGCGAACCGGAGATCGGCGATCTCGTATGCTCGCCGGGCCTGTTCGACCGCCCCTTCGGTGGCGGCCCACTGGGCGGAGGCGGCGTCGAGCGCGGCCCGGGCGTCGCGGGCGTCGAGGTCGGCGAGCTCCCGCGTCTGGTCGAGCTGCGCGTGCGCGGACGCCGCGTCGGCCTTGGCCTTCATCAGCTCGCCCCACACCCGACCGCCGTTGAACAGCGGCACCGACAGGGCGACCGTGCCGGAGATGCTCGAGTACCAGTCGTTGCCGTCGCCGAGCGGCCAGACCTTCGCCGGGTACGACACCCACCCGATCGACGCGCTCGCCCCGAGGCTCGGCAGTCCCGACGCGCGCGCGACCCCGATCGAGGCGTCGCTGATCCCGGCGGTCTCGACGAGCTGGCGGACCGGGGCGCGGATCGCGTCCGGGGGCGACGCGCCGGCGACCTGGACCGCGGTCTCCGCGACGGTGGTGTCTTCGAGCGGCGAGGTCAGCACCACCGGCTCCTCGGCCGACAGATCGAGGAGCTGGCGGAGGCGCTGGTACGCCATGTCCCGCTGGCGCTTCGCTTGGATCACCGCCACCTGCTGGTTCTGGACCGCGACCTCGGCCCGGAGCAGCTCGAACTCCGGCTGCCGCCCCACCACCTGGCCGAGCTGGGTCTGGGCGCGGGTGGCTTCGGTCTGGGCGAGCGAGCCAGTGGCGATCTCGTACAGGCGGTCCGACAGCACGGCGTCGAAGTACGCGCTGGCCGTGTCGAGCGCCACCGACGCCCGCGCGCTCTCGAGCGCCACGTCGGCCGCCCGCGCGCCGGCGCGCGAGATCTTGTTCAGCGCGCTGGCCCGGCCGCCGCCGTAGATCCCCTGGTCGATCTGGAGTCCGACCCGCCAGGTGTTGTCCTGCCCGAACGGGAGCTCGAACGTCGAGCCTCCACCGGTGGGGGTGCCGGTCGCGGTCGGCGCGGTGGGCGTGTCGGTGGTGGTGCCCGTGGGGGGCGTCGCGGTGGGGGTGCCGCCGGTCGGCGGGGTCACCCCGGTCGCGGTCGGCTGGCCGAACAGGTCGTCGAACTCGGTCGCGAACGTCCGCTGGTACGTGAGCTGGCCGGTGATCACCGGGAGGTACCCGCTGCGGGCGCTCCAGGTGTCGCCGGTCGCCTTGTCGACGCCGGCCTCGGCCACGTCGACCGACTCGCTCGCGTCCTGGGCGATCCGCATCGCTTCGTCGACGGACAGGCCGCGGGACCCGGCGGGGACCACGACCGGTCCAGCGTCGACGGGCCCAGCGACCGGTGCGGTCTGGGCGGGAGCCGGAGCGACGACCGCGGTCGGCGGCGGCTCGGCGGGGACGGAGGGCTCGGGCTCCGCGGCGAACGCGCTCGGCCACAACAAGGGAATCCTCGGTCGGATCCTCGATGCGCCCCGGCGGGCGCGGCGATCTCGGGAGGTGCGGGAGAGGGTGCGGACGGCGCGGTCGGGGCCCCGATCGCGCGCAGGAACAGCGGCACGT
>JBEBJW010000413.1:0-6308 GCA_040079715.1 Myxococcota bacterium
GCACCCGGCGACTCGCGGACCCGACGCCGGTCCGTCCGGTCCCACCGCCGGCCCGATCGACGGACCGCCGATCCCCCCGCCCGCGGACGAGCTCGAGCACGCCGAGACCCAGGACGAGCCCCGTACCGACGCCGAGGACCACGATCGGAAGGCCCGGGTCGAGGCGCTGGTCCGGCGGGCCGCCGATGCGGGGCTCGATCTCGGGCGGATCCCGGCCGACCCCACCCCGGCGTGGATCGTGGTGACCGAGGGCAAGCTCCAGGTCGCGATCGAGCGGAAGCGGACCGACCGGAACGGGCAGCGCAAGCACCGCGAGGCCGAGCGCAGGGAGCGGATCGAGCGGCTGTCGTCCCAGGCGGACCGGTTGGGGGTCGATCTCGCGATCCCGCCGTTCCCGACCGAGGACTGGCTGGCCCGGGCCGAGCTGCGGATCGCGGCGATGGTGCTGACCCCGGGCGGGGTCCCGCCGTCGGACGCGGGGCGGGCCGAGCGGTTCAACCGGGTGTACGCTCGGGCGACCGACGCGCACGTCGATCTGGGCGAGATCCCGCCGGATCCGGACGACGCCTGGCTGAGCCGGGCCGAGACCCAGGTGGCGGACGCGGTCGCGACCCGCCAGGCGCTGCTCGAGGACACGCCCGCCCCGTCCCCGGCGGTCGGCGCGTCGGGTCATCCCGCGCCCGGGCCGGCGGCGTCGGCGCTGCTGGTGTTCGAGGAGGGCTCGATCCAGGAGACCACCTGGCGGGTGTCCGACCAGCCGATCACCATCGGACGGGCCCGGTCGAACACGATCCAGATCCGCGACGACGCCGGGGTGTCGCGCAAGCACTGCTCGATCCGGGTCGAGCGCGGCCGGTTCGTGCTCCGCGACGAGGGGTCGACCAAGGGCACGATGGTCGACGGCGAGCTCGTCCGCACCGCGGTCCTCACCGGCGGCGAGACGATCCGGATCGGCGACACCCGGTACGTGTTCCGGGTGCGCTGACGGTCGCGATCAGCCCGTCAGGGCCCGGTCCTGCACGCCGACAGGTCGAACCCCGGCTCGTTCACCCGATCGTACGCGTCGTCGATCATCCCGGCCGGGTCGTCACCCCACGCGTAGCAGTCGGCCTCTGCGCCGGTCTCGTCGAACACCACCACCGCGTACGACATCGTCCTGGAGTCGGAGATCTGGCCGGAGCAGGTGAACACCGTGCTCCGGTCGACCTGCCAGTCGCCGATCGGGTCGGCGAGGGTGGAGCCGTCGTCGAGCTCGCGTGCCAGGCGGTCCCACGCGCCCGCGGGGTCGAACTCGTAGGTCTCGAGCGAGTGGGTGTCGGACCACTGGAGCGGGTAGCCGCTCCCGGTCTCCTGAGCGTACACGAGGCCGCCGCCGGTCCACCCCTCGGTCTCGGCCTCGTACCGGATGGTCGTGCCCGCACAGGTCGCCGACGTCGAGGTGATCGCGATCGGTCCGGTGAACACGGTCGTGGGCGCAGTGTCGGACCCGGGCGCGGTGTCCGCGTCGGCGTCGGTGTCGGTGTCGGCGTCCGTGTCGGTGTCCGTGTCCGTGTCCGTGTCGGCGGTGTCGGTGATGTCGATGTCGGTCTTCGTGTCACCGGCGCACGACGCCACGAGCGTCGCCAGCGCGAGCCATCCGATCTTGGTGTTCATCCTGTCCTCCGCGGCTCACGTACCGCGCCGGGTCGGGCCGCGTCGCGCCGCGTCACGCCGCGTCATCCAGCGCCGGTCGCGTCCCGGCGGAGCGCCCCGCTCGCGAACAACGTGGCGAGGTGCCCCATCCACGCAGCGTCGGCAACGTCGAGGAGCTGCGCCAGCGCCGACAGCGCGTCCGCCTCCTCCGGCGACAGCACGCCGTCCGCCGCGCTCGCGTCGGCCACCAGCGCGAGGAGCGCGAGCTTGTCCGCCAGGGACAACCGGGCCGGCAGCGCGAGCGTGGCGCGCGCCCGGGCCTCGTGGAGCGCCGGGGTGGTTCGACCGTCGCCGTCGACGAACCCGGCCGCGACGAGGCGATCGAGCGGGAACCGCCGGTGGACGAACGCGAGCTCCTCCAACCCGACGTGCGCGTCGGCACCGACGAGCTCGAGGGTGGCCAGGTACGCGAACGCGAGCTGAAGGTGCGCCGGATCGTCGGGCATGGTGCCGACGTAGCGCGGACCTGCGCGGATGGCGACCTGTTACGGGTTGTTCCACCCGCGTGCGGCCAGCGGTCGCACCCGATACCCATCGGGCGTGGGGGGAACGTGGGACGCATCGCGCTGATCGAACCGGGTCGACCATGGCTCGGCGTCGGGCCGGCCGTCGGGGCACCCGTGTCTGGGGTCCTCCCGGTGGGGGGAGCACATCGCGTGGCGTTCGCTCCCCGCGGCCGCGCGCCGGAGCGGGCGGCGGTCGAGGCGTGGCTCGCGTCCCGGCCGAACTGGCGGGTCGGCGCAGACCGCGCGTCCTACTACGCGCCGTCGACCGGGGTGTACTTCGGCTGCGGGTGGCTCGACCAGGTCGGCGCGGGGCCTGCGCTGGTGTTCGAGCTCGACGTCGAGCGGTCGGACGTGTTCGGTCGGGAGGCCGAGGCCGAGGTCCGCGCGCTGTCCGCGGCGTTCGACCTCGCGGCGGACGGGTTCCTCGCCAGCTGGCGGGCGGCGAACGCGATCGCGTGCCGCTCGGCGGTCGATCGGCCCCGGCGGACCCTCCCGGCGGCGACCAACCTCGCGGTGTGGCGGTGGAACGCCGCCCGCGACCCGTACCTCGATCGGCTCGCCACGATCGAGATGGTCCCGTGCGTGCCGCCGCCGGTGCGGCTGGTCGCGCCCCCGGCCGACGCCACCACCGTGCTCACCTCGGTCCAGTGGACCGGCTGCACCCCGATCGTGCTGCCGGAGGTCGACGTGGTGGTGGTCGCGGACGAGCGGGCCACCCGAGCGATCCCGATGGTGGCGCTCCGCCCGTGGCTCGAGGGGTTCCCCCACCGCCCGGCCGGCCACGCGTTCGGGCGCTCGGGGGTGGTCTACGACGCGGGCCTGCCCCACTGGCTGATCGACTTCGACGTGGCGCCGGACGCGCTCGCCGACGCGGTGCGGACCCTCGGCACGCCGCGTCGGCTGGTCGCGGTGCTGGCAGACGACGTGCTCGATCGCGAGTCGGTCGCCCGCCACCACGAGTCGGGCAGCGGCCCGCGGCCAGTCGAGCCGACGTCCACCGGGTGGCCGTCCGAGGCCTCGTACCGGTGAGCCTCCGGAGCCGGTGAGCCGCCGGAGCTGAGCCGCACGGCGCGGCCCCGGCTCCGCCCGCGTCACAACAGCTCGATGTCGAACCCGCACGCCTGGTCGCCGAGGCCGCCGATGCAGGTCACCTCGCGGGTCCGGTTGTCCCGCCCGAGGATCCCCTTCAGCGCGCCGGAGATCAGCCCCCCCTCGAAGTGGCAGATCACCCGCCCGACGGGCTGCATCCCGCTGCAGGTCACGCACTCGCGCACGTCGATGTGCAGGTGGGTGTCGTCGCGCTTCTGGACGTCGATCTTGCCGATCGTGAGCTGGTCGCACAGCTTCAGGAACTCGTCGACCGTCGACAGGCCGAGGGACTCGCCGAGCCGCTTGCCCGCGACGAAGAACGTCCCGGACGCCCCCCGCCCGACGATCGCCTCGAGCGCGACCAGCCGCACCAGCCGGAACAGCGCGACCGGCGCGTACGGGCCGAGCTCCGGACGGTCCACCGTCAGCGCGTTCTGCAGCGTGATCACCCCGTCGCCGGCCTTCGGGTTCCGCACCGTTCGATCCTCCGCCATGGTCCCCCCTCTCGTGGTTCGCCGGTCAGCCGGCCAATGCGCCTGCCAGATCCACGCCCGACCGGGCCAGGATCGCGATCGTCATGCCCCCGGATTGGAACAGTGCGACCTTGAACACCTCGCCGATGACCACGAGCTGGGTCATCGGACCGAGCGCGAGCTGGGTCGCGCCTTTGGTGGCCACCGACGACCACACCTGCGACACCGCGGCCAACGTCTCGGCGTCCGGCGGGCGACCGGCCGACGCGAGGGGCAGCCCCTCGTGGCCGACCACGCACGCCTCGACCTCCGGTCGATCGCACACGTCGATCGCGAACGCGTCCAGCGCGCGCAGGAACTCGTCGCGGGCCGCCCGGGCGCGTCCGTCCTCCCCCCCGGCCGCCACCCGGTCGCGCTCACGGGCGAGCGCGTCGAGGTGGTCGAGCTGAGCCGCCAGCCAGTGGCGGGTCTGGATCGGTCGGGGGTCCATCAGAACAGCTGGTTCAGCTCGGGGACGCACATCCGAGCTTCGTACCGGAGGGCGCCGAGCATCGCGGACCGGTCGGCGATGATCGCGAGCACGAAGTCGTTCGCGAGCGGGACGAGCATGATCAGCCCGTGCTCGTTCTCGATCAGCACCAGCGACGAGCTGCCGAGGTTCGACTGCTCGGCCGCCTTCGACGCGGCCCCGAACGCCACCTGGACCCCGGCGCCGAGCGCGTCGGTGTCGATCTCGAAGTCACGTCGGATCTGGATCACGAACCCGTCGTTGTCGATGACCCCGGCCGCGGTCACCCCGCGGAGGGCGGTGAGCCCGGACAACACTCCGTCGACCTGCTTGGTCCGGTCTACACTCGAACGAGGCGGCATCGCTCCCCCCTTCAATCGTTGGCTTCAATCGGTGGCACAGGACACGGTGACCCGGCGATTCCGCCGGCGCCCCGCTTCGGTGGTGTTGACGTCGATCGGGCGTCGCCCGCCCTCCGACGCGACATCGAGCCGACCGGGATCGACCCCGGCGACGATCAGCTGCGCCGCGACGTGGCGGGCCCGCTCGAGGCCGATCGCGTCGTTCACCTCGTCCGTCCCGAGCGCGCAGGTGTGGCCGGTGACCACGACCCGGCCGGGACACGCCCCGACCGCGGCGAGCACCGGCATCAGCACGTCCGGATCGATCGGGGCCTCGATCGCGTTCAGCGAGAACGACTCCGGCACAACCACCTCCACCGGCGGCGCCGGCGGGACCAGCGCTCCGGTCGCCAGCGCCCCAGTCGCCGACGCTGGGGTGGCCAGCGCCGGAGTCGCCAACGCAGGGGTAGGCAGGGCGCGGGCGATCGGGACCAGGCCCGCGGGCGCGGACGATGGCACCCGACGGCCGGTGGCGATCGTGAACGTCACCCCGGCGGTCAGGATCGCGATCGACAGCAGCACCGCCGACGCGAACAGCATCCCGGCGCCGATCGCGGCCACCCCGACCGGATCCGGCGGCACCACCACGGTGGTCGACCCGCGCGGCGAGCCGCTGGGCGGCGTCGGTGACCGCAGGCGAGGATCCCGCTCGGGCGGCGGCGGCGGGCTCGGACGACGGACCAGCGGGGCCGGCGCGATCCACGTCGGCGCGTCCCCGATGTCCTCCGCGGGGAGCCGCGGCGGCACCGGCGGTCCGACCAGCCCAGACCCGGCATCGGGATCCCACGGAGCGACCGCCGGTGGCGACGCCGACCTCGACGCCGACCTGAACGGAGACCGCGACGGGGACGATGACGGCGACGGCGACGATGACGGCGACGATGACGGCGTCCGGGACGCTGGCCGGTCCAGGATCGCCGGGAACACCTCGGTCGGCTCGACCACCACCGTAGCCTCGAACAGCTCGGTCGGCTGCCACTCGACCGCGGCGATCGATGCTCCGTGCGGCCCGAGCTCGATCACGTCCGCCGGGACCGGCGACGCGACGGCCTCGACCGGCCACGATGGCGGCGGCGACTCGCGGACGAGCGACATCCCGAGCCGAACGGCCCGGGCGCGAGCGGTCTCGGCCGAGCTGACCGCGGAGAACACCTCGGTCGGCGCGTGCTCGACCTCGACCACCATCGGTCGGAGCCGCCGGACCACCACCCCGTCGAGGCCGTTCGGGTCGACCCGCCGTCCGACCGCGAACGCGAGCGACCGGACCCGCAGGACCAGCCCGTCGAGGCCGTCCGGATCGAGCCGCCGGGGGGCCGGGCGCGTCACTGGGGATCCTCCGCGCACCGGAACCCGAGGTAGTCGTACGCGTTGGCCCCGTCGACCGCGGTGCGCGGCGCGTCCGGCCCGTCGCACCGGTGGCGGAACGAGCCGCCGAACACCCACGCCTTGCCGCCCTCGGGCGCCTCGTACCGGGGGTCGTGCTCGGTCCACTCCCAGGCGTTGCCCAGCAGATCGAGGCACCCCCAGTCGCTCGCGCCCTCGGCCCGGATCCCCACCGGCTCGGTGTCGCCGGCGCCGGTGTGCAGGCCGAGGCAAGCCTCGGGGCGCCAGGTGTCACCCCACGGGAACCTCCGGTCTC
>JBEBJW010000414.1:0-6304 GCA_040079715.1 Myxococcota bacterium
GGTCCGGGCCGAGGTCCTCCCCGCGCTCGCACAGGATCGCGTGGCCGGCGGTCCGACACGCCTCGACGACGCCCTCGTCGCCCTCCCACCCGACGATCAACAGGCAGCCCGACGCGATCCGGTCGAACACCCGGTTCACCATCGACGGCAGCGACAGCGGCAGCACCAGCGTCCGCCGGTGGACCTCCGGGATCGCGTCGACCCGGGCGAGCCACCGCCGGACGAACGACGCGCCGTCCGTCCCGGAATCCGTTTTCCCCCCGTGCTTCGGCTTGGTCCGCCCGCCGATCCGCGTGTCGACGGGGTCGTACAGCCGGACGACCGCGGGGTGCAGCTCCCCTTGGACCACCCGCCGCATCGCGTCGAGCGCGGACGCCACGTCCGGGAACCGGTACCCGCGCAGCCACCGGGCGGCCGGCGACGGCCAGATCCGCAGGGTCAGCGCGGTGATCACCGCGAGGGTCCCCTCCGACCCGAGGAGCAGCGCGAGCCGATCGTCGGCCTCGCCCGCCTCGTCCGACCCGTCTCCGACCGCGAACGCACCCGGCCCCGGGGCGACCGCCCGCAGCCCGACCACCATGTCCTCGAACACGCCGTACTTGCTGCTGAACTGGCCGGCGGACCGCGCCGCCGCCCACCCGCCGACCGTCGAACACCCGATCGACGACGGCGAGTGGCCGAGGGTCCAGCCCCTCGCGGCGAGCCAGTCCTCGAGCTGCTGCCCGTTCACCCCGGCCTCGACCCGCACCGTCCACCGCTGGGGGTCGATCGGGCCGATCCGGGCCAGCGCTTTGGTGTCGAGGACCCACGACCCGTCCCGGCCGCCGGCGCCGCCGCACACGCCCGACCCGGCGCCGTACGTCACCACCGGGATCCGCCGGGCAGCGGCCGCGCGGAGGATCGCCGACACCTCGCCTTCGTCGGCCGGCCACCACACCCGATCCGGCGTGGGCCCCCGCTCGCCCTGCCACGCCCGCAGGGTGGTGCCGGGCCACGCGTCGCGCGACGCCGCCTGCCGATCGAGCGGGGCCACGCTCGACCGGATCGACGCGACCGAGTTGTCGAGCTCGTGTTCCACCGCGGCGCTCCCGGAGGGCGCCGTTAACCGCGGACGGGGACCGAGGCCCGAAACGAACAACGCCCGGCCGTTTCCGGCCGGGCGTCTCTAGCGGTGCAAGTCCTCCACCGGCATCCGCAAAGTCTCGCGTCTCTTCCGCGGCGCTCTCCTGCACGGGGTGTGCCAAGAACCCGTGAATCCGAGATCGATCAGACAGGATGCGGATCGTCGCCCTACCCTCCCCCCAGCTCCGGCGCCCTCGAACGCCGAATCACGACATTCGTGTCGCGGTGGGGGTGTTCCGACGCGGCGTCCGGATTCCAGTCGGGGATCCGGCATGTTCAAACCGTCACTTTGGATGGACGACGGTGGCGTCGCGCCCGCCGGTCGGGTCCGGGGACCGTGGCGCGGATGTCGCGGTGGGTCCCGAGCGAGGCGGGGAGCGGGTCGGCGTCGGGACCTCGTCGTGGGCCTTGTCCGCCTGTGGAAAACCGACTACTAGCCCGCATTGTGCGGGGCTGGACCACGTGTACGACCTGATCATCCGCGACGCCACGATCGTATCCTCCACGACGCGGCAGGTCGCCGACGTGGCCATTCAAGACGGCAAGATCGCGTACGTCGGTCCGCGGCCGCCGCGCCCGGGGCGTGAGGAGCTGTCGGCGATCGGGAAGTTCCTGATGCCCGGCGTGATCGACACCGCGGTCCAGTTCGACCCGGCCGGCTCCGATCCCGGGATCTGGGAGCGCGAGTCCCGCGCCGCGGTCACCGGCGGGGTGACCACCGTGGTGTCCCTCCCGGACGGTGACGCGCCCGTCGTGGACCGCAAGTCGGCGAAGCGGCGGTTCGAGCGCGCCTCTGCCGCGAGCTGGGTCGACTTCGGGCTGTGGGGCGCCGCCACGGTCGACAACGCGGCCGAGCTGTCGATCGCGATCCTCGACGGGCTCCTCGCGGGGACCCTCGCGTTCGTCGGCGACGGCGCGCTCGGCCTCGAGGCGCTCGAGCCGCACCTCGGGGCCCCGGGGGTGCTCGGGGTCCGCCTGTCCGAACCCGGCGCCCGCGACGCGTCCGGGGTGCTCGACGCCGCCCGCCGGCACGACCGACCGATCCACCTGGTCCACCTGTCGACCGCGGCCGAGCTGAACCTGATCGACCCGGTCCGCGGCGAGATGCCGGTCACCGCGGGCTGCACCCCGCACCACCTGTTCCTGTCGACCGAGGACGACGACGCGATTCGGGTCCACACCCATCCGCCGGTCCGGCCCGAGCAGGATCGACGCACGCTGTGGACGGCAGTGAAGCGCGGGCGGCTCGACTGCATCGCGTCGGACCATCACCCGTCGCCTCCCGGCGCGCCGACCCGCACCGCGGGCCCACCCCGGGGCGGCGACCCCCGGTCGGAGATCGACGGGGTGCCGGGGACCGAGCTCCTGTTCCCGCTGATGCTGTCGGCGGTCCGGTACGGGCGGCTGTCGCTCGAGCTGCTGGTGAGCCTGTGCAGCGAGAACCCGGCGCGGATCTTCGGCCTCGACAACAAGGGTCGGATCGCGAAGGGCTACGACGCAGACCTCGTGCTGTTCAGCGAGGGCGAGGTGTCGAAGGTCGACGAGGCGGAGCTCGTGTCGGGGGCCGGCTGGTCGCCGTACGTCCACCGCGAGGCGGCGCCGAAGCCGGAGCTGGTGATGGTGGGCGGCAAGATCGTGGCCCGGCGCGGGAAGCTCGTCGCCGATACGCCCAGCGGCCGTCCGATCACCATCAAGGGCACCACCAAGGGCACGATCAAGACGTGATGAAGCCCATCAGGGGGAACCGGGCGGGCTGACCAGCGTCGCGACCACCGCCGCCCGTCGCGCGTCCCAGGTCGGCGCTGCGGCCGCGAGCGGGGCCCCGGCCGGTCCGAGCGCGGTCAGCTCGCGGGTCCACCGCTCGTCCGACTCGAACGCGAGCGCGACCCACAGCGGGTCGACGCTCTGGCGGGTCTTCACCGGCGGCTGGATCGCGAGCGCCCGGTGACAGGCCGCGCAGTCCCGGGTGATCGCGACCAGCTGGGCCGCGGCATCGGGGAGCGTCGGGGCGGCCGCGAGGGTCCGACCGCCGGCCCGGACGGCCTCGAGCGGCGGGAGCGCGGCCTCGGGCAGCCCGGGGAGCGGGTCCGGCGCGGCGAGGTCCTCCCCGGCCTGGTGCACGCCGGCGAGGTCGCCACGGCCGAGCGCCTCGCGCGCGGCGGTCGTAGCCTTCACGTGGTCCTCCATCTCCCACACCCGGCGGAGGTGGGCCTGCTCGCCCGGATCCCAACAGCCGACCATCCCCGCCACGACCAGCATCACCCTGCCTCCAGCGGAGCTGTTCTAGCCCGTCCGTCGGGGCGTGTCCGACGGCGGGTCAGCCCGCGTCACCCGCGCGCTGCAGCAGGGTCCGGACCGCTCCGAGCAGCTCGCCGAGCCGCGCCTGGGCCCGTCCGCGGGCGTCGTCGAGTCCCGCCGCCCCGTCCCCGGTCCCGGTCCCGGTCCCGATCCCGATCGGCTCGACGACCTCGACGTACGCCTTGAGCTTCGGCTCGGTCCCGGACGGACGGACCAGCACCCGGTCGCCCACGTCGAGGTGGTACGCCAGCAGGTCCGTGGTCGGGAGGCCGTCCACCGGCGCCGCGAGGTAGTCGACCACCCGGGTCACCGCGGCCGCTCCGAGGGCCGTGGGCGGCGCCGCGCGGAGGGTCCGCATCCTGACCACCGTCTCCGCCACCGGCGACGCCAGGACCACCTGGCCGCCCGCGTGGACCCCGTACCGGCGGTGCAGGTCGTCGATCGCGTCGACCAGCGTCCGCTCCTGGTCGGCGAGGTGCGACGCCAGATCCGCCACCAACAACGCCGACGAGATGCCGTCCTTGTCGCGCACCACGTCGCCGGGGCACACGCCGAGCGCCTCCTCGTACCCGAGCACGAACCGCGCGTCGGTCCGCCCCGCCACCCGGGCGATCCACTTGAACCCGGTCAGGGTCTCGACGTAGTCCGCGCCGTGCCCGGCCGCGATCCGGGACAGCAGCGACGACGACACCACCGTGGTCGCGACCCGCCGCGGCCCCGACAGCCCGTTCGCCAGCAGGTCCTCCGCCAACAGCGTACCGGTCTCGTTGCCGGTCAGCCGCCGGTACGACGAGCCCGTCGGGACCGACACCGCGATCCGATCGGCGTCGGGGTCGTTCGCGAGCACGAGGTCGGCGCCGATCCGCGCCGCCAGCGCCTCGACCCGATCGAGCGCCCCCCGCTCCTCGGGGTTCGGGAACGCGACCGTCGGGAACGCCCCGTCCGGCTCGGCCTGCTCCGGGACGACGTGGACGTCGGCGTAGCCCGCGGCGGCGAGCACCGCGAGCAGCGTGTCCGCGCCGACGCCGTGCAGCGGGGTGTACGCGATCCGGACCCGCCGGTGCGGCGCGTGGACCCGCAGCCCGATCACCGCCTCGACGTACCGCCGGACGAGGTCCGGATGCGGCTCGGCCCCGTCCGGCCCGAGCGGGAGCGACGCCGTGGGCCCGAGGGCGTCCATCGCCCGGGTGATCGCGGCGTCGATCGGGGCGACGATCTGCGCCCCGTCCGGGCCGTACACCTTGTACCCGTTGTCCTGGGGCGGGTTGTGCGACGCGGTGACCATCACCCCCGCCCGCCCACCGAGCGCGCGGACCGCGTACGCCAGCACCGGCGTGGGGCAGACCGCCCGGAACCGGACGACCGGGATCCCCGCGCCGGTCAACACCCGCGCCGCGTCCTCGGCGAACGTGGCGGATCCCCGGCGACCGTCGAACCCGACCACCACCGGCCCCGCGCCGTCGGTGACCGCGACCGCCAGCCCCGCGGTGATCCGGCGGATCGTCGCCCGGTTGATCCGCGCCGGACCCGGCCCGATCGGAGCCCGGATCCCGGCGGTCCCGAACGCGAGCCGGCCGACGAAGCACGCCGCGAGCGCGTCGCGGTCTCCCCCGTCGACCAGCGCCTGGGCCTGGCGCGCGGTCTCGGGGTCCGGGTCGTCGGCGATCCACGCCAGGGCACCCCGGACGAGCTCATCCACCGGTCGCCTCGGCCGGCGGCGGCGCGGCGGCCTTCGCCAGCACCCCGCCGATCCACCGGGCCCCGGCGAGGGCGAGCCCGTCGCGATCCTGGACCGACGCGTTGCACACCGGCGGCCCGTCGTTCCCCTCGACCAGCAGGGT
This sequence comes from Myxococcota bacterium, assembly GCA_040079715.1. GTDB lineage: Bacteria > Myxococcota_A > UBA796 > UBA796 > JACKER01. Next base: position 5,262 of record JBEBJW010000414.1, read on the forward strand.
GGCGCCGATCGCCGGCGCCGGCAGCCCCGCGTCGACGAACGCGCCGACCACGGCCACCACGGCGTCGAGACGGGACCGGGCCTCGGGCATCACGATCCGGAGGGGCCGTTCGCCGAGCCCGAGGGCCGTGATCCGCGCGGTGAGCTCCGGCCGCCAGCCTGCCACGTCCTCCGGCTGCTTCGCGATCGGCAGCAGGCACCCCGTGTCACCGCCGAGTCCGACCCGCTCGGGGGCTGCGTCACCCGGGGCGAGGCACGCCGCGCGGAGCGGCCCGTCCGGGAACAACGCGTCGCACGGCGGGATCGCCAGGCACTCCGGGGCGAGGCCGTCGGTCGGGCCGCGCTCGGTGACCGGGACGAACCGGGCGGTGGCGAGGGCCCACTCCCCGTCGGCGCCGGTCTGGATCGACACGGTGATCAGCGGCTCGACCCCGCGGACCGGGATCGGCGCCTCGCACACGCCGCCGAGCTCGTACCGCGGCGCCGGCGAGATCGGGAACACCTCGGGGCTCCCGGCGATCGACAGCCACGCGTCGGCCGCGCCGGCGTCCCGGGCCGAGCCGAGCAGCCGCCGAACCCCCCAGAACGGCAGATCCGGGGGCGCGGACACCCACACGGGACGGGGCCCGGGGGTCATCGCCGCCGCGACCGCCGCGGACAGCGCAGGGTCCACCGCCTCGGTCGGGTCCTTCGCGAGGTCCGAGAACGGCTGGACGACCGCGTCGCCCACCCGCACCTGGTCGTCCCGCACCGCCAGCCGGACGACCCCGTCGGGCAAGCCCGGCGGGATCGGCTCGGACACTGCGCATCCCACGATCCACCACATGGCGCCACCCTACCGCACGGCGGCCGCGCGGGGAAGGCCCAGCGCGCGCGCTCGTCGCCCGCCGCCGCAGGAATTGAGCGGACCGGGCCCGGAGGCTCACACGGAAATTTCCAGCGGAGCTGATCGGCCTCCAACCGATGACCGAGTCAGGGAAATTTGCCGTGGGAGTGGGCCCGGGCTGCGGGACAATTGTCCGGGCCTCCGCCCACCCTTCCGGC
>JBEBJW010000415.1:0-6303 GCA_040079715.1 Myxococcota bacterium
ATCCACGCCCCGATCCCGGTCCCGAGCGCGAGCCCGACCGCCCCGAGCGACAGCGACCCGGCGCGGAGGTAGCTCAGCGGCCCGCCGTCCCACCCGACCGCGGCGATCGGCTCGAGCTGGGCCATCATCCCGACCCCGAGCACCGCCGACGACCCGACCCTCACCGCGGCGATCCGCGCCGGCGTCCGGGTGTCGCGCACCGCGTAGAACGCAGACGACAGCACCCGCGACCCGGTCGAGGCCACGAGGCCGACCGCGTACGCCGCGAGGGTCAGGTGGACCAGCGCGACCTGGTCCGACCCGAACGCGCCGGTCCGGAGCACCCCGGCGACCGCGACGTCGCCGAGCGCGACGAACGCCACCGCCGACGGCACCACCAGGAACGCCACCCGGTCGAGCGCGGACCGGGCGCGCCCGGCGACGACCGCGAGCCCGACGGCCCGCTCCCGGGCAAGCTCCGGCAGCTCCGCGGCCGCGACCGACATCCCGAACAGGCTGATCGGCAGCAGGTACAGCATCTGCGCGTAGCCGATCGCAGCGACGGCTCCAGGTGCCAACAGCGACGCCAGGAACACGTCGAGGTACCCGGACAGCTGGACCACCCCGCGGCCGAGCACCGCCGGGCCCGCGTTCCGCACGACCTCCTGCACGCCCGGCAGCGTCGGTGCCCACCGGACCTTCAGGTCGCGCTCGAGCGCCCACACCGTCGGGACCTGCACCAGGAACTGGAGCGCACCTCCGATCAGCGCGCCGATCGACACCGCCACCAGCAGGTCGGCGTCGCGCCAGCCGAGCCACCCACCGCACGCGACCATCGCAGCGATGATCGCCGCGTTCCACGCGACCGGCGCGAGGTACGACCCGAGGAACCGTCGGTGGCTGTTCTGGATCCCGAGGGCCCACGCCGACAACACCAGCAGCCCCGTCATCGGGAACAGCCACCGGACCACCGTCACCGTCAACGTGTACCGCTCGCCCGTGAACCCCGGCGCGATCACCCGGACGCCGATCGGCGCCAGCAGCACCCCGGCGATCGCGAGCGCCGACGCGATCGCGAGCAGCAGCGCGAACACCGCCCCCGCGACCCGGCCGGCCTCGTCCTTCCGCCCGCGGGCGAGCAGCTCGGCGTACACCGGGATGAACGACGCGGACAGCGTGCCCTCGCCGAGCAGGTTCTGGAGCAGGTTCGGCAGCCGGAGCCCGACGTTGAACACGTCCGCGTACGGGGAGGTGCCGAAGTAGTGGGCGAACACCCGCTGGCGGACGAGCCCGAACAGCCGGGAGGCGAGGATCCCGACCGCGACGGCGAGCGATCCGCTGCGGGCGGGTGGGGTTTCGGTCGACATCCGCGGTTCGGTATCCCGATGGCCGCCGCGGGGGCAGCGCGCGGTTACGTTGCCGCCGATGCTCGCGGTGTGGTCAGCCCTGCCGATCCTGTCCGCCCTGGTCGCGTGCGGCGATCCGTTCGGCCGCCGGGCGCCGCCTCCGAACGTCCTGTGGATCGTGTGGGACACGGTGCGGGCAGACCGGACGTCGGTCGGCTCGGCGCCGCCTCCGGTCGACACCACCCCCCGGCTCGCGGCGTTCGCGGCCCGCCGCGGCGTCGTGTACACCCGGGCGACCTCCCCGGCGACCTGGACCCTGCCGTCGCACGCGAGCCTGTTCACCGGCCAGCACGGGCCGACCCACGGGGCGGACGCGTCGTGGCGGTGGGTCGACGAAGCCAACGTCACCCTGGCCGAGCAGCTCCGCGACGCCGGCTGGGCCACGTTCGCGTTCTCGGCCAACCCGTACGTGTCACCGGTGTCGAACGTGCTCCAGGGGTTCGACGAGGTCGAGCTGTCGTGGGGCCCGCGGTGGGGCGCGGCGACCCGGGAGCGCACCGCGGCGAAGCAGATCGATCGCGACGCGTCGACCGAGGTGTCACCGGCGTGGCCCGCGGCCGAGCCGAACATCGCGTGGGGCAAGTCTCCGTTCAAGGAGGCCGCGCCGGTCGCGCACGCGGCCCTGGTCGACTGGCTCGGCCGCCGGACCTCCGCCGGCCCGTGGTTCGCGTACCTGAACCTGATGGAGGCCCACTCCCCGCGCCTGCCGTCGAAGTCCGCCCGCCGCCGGGTGATGGACCGCGAAACCTACGAGCGCGGCCTCGTGACCGACGTGTCGCTGTTCCGGATGATGCGGGCGATCGTCGGGGACTTCCAGTACTCCGACGCCGAGCTCGCCGCGATCCGAGCGAACTACGACGCCGCGCTGACCGAGCTCGACGACGCGACGGGCGATCTGCTCGACGACCTCGAGGCGCGCGGCCTGCTCGACGACACGATCGTGATCGTCACCAGCGACCACGGCGAGAACCTCGGCGACCACGGCCTGTGGGAGCACCGGTACTCGATCCACCAGACGATGCTCCACGTACCGCTGGTGGTGTCGTACCCGCGGGCCCTGGCACCGGGGCGGGTCGACCGGGTGGTGTCGACGGTGGACCTGCACTCCACGGTGCTCGACTGGTGCGGGCTCGACGCCCCGGGGCCGACCGCGTCGCGCTCGTTGACCTCCGGTCCGGCGCCGGGTCCGGTGTACGCCCTGTTGACCGATCCGTTCGCGTCGAGCGTGCTGCCGATCCGCGAGGCGCTCCCGAACGTCCCGGTCGATCACCTCCTCCGGACGTGGGAGGCGGTGCTCGACGGCGACGACAAGCTGGTCCGTGCGTCGGACGGGTCGGTGGCGCTGTACGACCTGCTGCACGACCCGGACGAGCTCGTGGACCGGTCGTCCGCGGCCCCGGAGCGGGTGCGGACGCTGACCGGAGCCCTCGACCGGTGGCGCGCCGCGGTTCCGGTGGCGGATCCGGCCCGGCGCACCCCGAAGGACCTGCAGCACGACACCGCCGACGACGAGACCGCCGCCAAGCTGAAGCTGCTCGGGTACGTCGAGTGATCGTCATCGGTTGGCTCGCGTGCACGGCGCCTCCGCCCGAGGGTCCGGCGGCGAAGACCACGGCGGGCGGCCGACCGAACGTCCTGTTGGTCGTGTGGGACACGGTCCGCGCCGATCACGTCCAGGCGCTCGGCTACGATCGCCCGACCACCCCGTGGCTCTCGACGTTGGCATCGCGGGGCACGGTGTACGAGGATGCCACCTCGCCGGCCTGTTGGACCGCGCCCGGCCACGCGAGCCTGTTCACGGGCTTGCCCCTGCGGTCTCACGGGGTGGACGTGACCCATCCGTGGCTCGACGAGCGCTACCCCACGTTGGCCGAGGCGCTCCGCGACGCCGGGTGGGACACGTTCGGCTGGACCGGCAACCGGTTCGTGTCGGCGTCGACCAACCTGGTCCAGGGGTTCGACGCGGTCGAGACGAGCTGGCACGGGCGCGGGCGGGACCGGGCCCGGGCCGCGACGGTCGCGAAGCTGCTGCCGAACGACCGATCGACCGAGATCTCCCCCGGCTGGACCCCGAACGGCCACGGACCGGGCTGGAGCCGGGAGCTGACCGAGGTCAAGGAGGCCGCGCCGGTCGCGAACCAGGCGCTCGCGGCGTGGCTGCGGAACCGGCCGGACCCGACGCGCCCGTTCTTCGCGTTCGTGAACCTGATGGAGGCGCACCAGCCGCTGGTCCCGTCCCAGGCGGCCCGCGACGCGGTGATGACCCCGGACGAGCAGGCCACGGCGTTGCAGGTCGACGGGACGGTGTTCGGTTGGATGGCGTACACCAGCGGCAAGCAGGACTACACGGCCGCCGAGCTCGGCGCGCTGCGGGCCACCTACGACGCCGCGATCCACGACCTCGACGCGGGCACCTCGGCGATCGCCGCGACCCTGGATCAGCTCGGGCTGCTGGACGACACGATCGTGGTGGTGGTGGCGGACCACGGCGAGCTGCTCGGCGAGCACCACATGATGAGCCACCGGTGGGCGCTGTGGGACGAGCTGGTCCACGTGCCGCTGGTGATCGCGGGGCCGGGGGTGCCGGCGGGCCGGGTGGCGGACGTCGTGTCGACCGCCCAGCTGCCGGCGACGGTGCTCGAGCTCGTCGGCCTCCCGGCGCTGCCCGGGTCGGCCGCGTCGCTGACCACCCACCGCCCGGGCCCCGCGTTCAGCGAGCGGCGCGACCCGAACCCGCTGATGGACCCGGTCCGGAAGGCGTTCCCGGATCTGCCGGTCGATCAGTTCGGGGCGCGGCTGTCGTCGGCCCGCACCCCGACCGCGAAGTGGATCGGCTCGGACCGCGCGCCGACCGACCGGCTGTTCGCCCGACCCGGCGACCCGGGAGAGGCGACGGACCTGGCGGCGACGCAGCCGGAGGCGGTGGCGGCGGCCCGGGCGGCGTTCGACGCGTGGGCGGCCGAGCACCCGCCGTACGATCCGTCGCTGAGCGCCCCGACCGACGGGCCGAAGCGGACCACCGACGCCGAGCGCCAGGCCCTCGAGGCCCTCGGCTACACCGAATGACCTCGGCGTGACCGCGGTCGCCAGTCACCCGGTGACCACGGGCGACGGCACAGCGCCGGTCAGCCCCGCCGGCGCCGGACGACCAGGCCCAGCGCGAGGAGCCCGGCGAGCCCGAACCCGGACGGCGCGGAGCCGACGGCGCACCCGCAGCCCTGGATCGCCACGTCCTCGTCCGGCGCGGGGTCGCACGCCAGCCGGTCCGGGATCACCCCGTCGCAGTCATGGTCGACGCCGTCGCACACCTCGACCGCCCCCGGGTAGCTCGCGGCGTCGGCGTCGTCGCAGTCCTCGCAGGCGAACGCGCCGTCACCGTCCGCGTCGTCCTCGCCCGGGGCCTCGCCGTCGCAGTCGTCGTCGATGCCGTCGCAGATCTCGGGGTTGCCCGGGAACCGCGCGGGGTTCGTGTCGTCGCAGTCGTTGCCCTCGTACGCCGCGCCGTCCGGCAGCGCGTCGCACCAGGTGATCGGGGCGGCCGGATCGCCCGCGCCGTCGCCGTCCGCGTCGGTGTAGTAGGTGACCGCGCCGAGGCCCTCGTCGGTCTCGCCGTCGCAGTTGTTGTCGGCGCCGTCGCACACCTCGACCCCGCCGGGGAACGCGGTGGCGTTCGCGTCGTCACAGTCGGTGTCGTCGACCACGATCCCGTCCGGGACCTCGCGCTCGCACCACGGGCGCGGGTCGGTCGGGTCGCCGAACCCGTCGCCGTCTGCGTCGTCCCACCCGTCCACGTAGGTCAGGTGGTTGTCGACGACGCCGTCGCAGTCGCCGTCGCGGGCGTCGCAGTACTCGAGCGCCTCCGGGTACACGAGCGGATCGCTGTCGAGGCAGTCGCCAGCGACCTGGACCCACCCCTCCTCCGGGGCCGAGCCGTTGCACAGGTCCTGCTCGGTCGCGTCGTCGCCGAACCCGTCGCCGTCTTCGTCGGCGTACCAGTACAGGTGATCGACCGGGTCGTCCGGGTCGCCGGTGCAGTCGTTGTCGAGGCCGTCGCACAGCTCGGGCGCGCCCGGGTAGGTCGTCGGGTCCTCGTCGTCGCAGTCCTCGCCCGCCTCGAACCCGTCGCCGTCGCCGTCGAGGATCTCGACCGTCAGCGAGATCTCGTACGCGTTGTCGTCGACCGGCGCGTTGTTGATCGCGTTCGGCACTGCGTACGTCGTGTTCTCGGCCGACCACACCGACCCGACCGACAGCGCCCACCCGAGGTCCGGCGGGTTCGCGAGATCGAGGGTGTCCCAGTAGTAGGTGTAGTTGCCGTCGTCGAACACGTAGCCGGCGAGGTACCGGTGGCCGGCCTCGAGCACCTCGTCGACCTCGGGCGAGTCGTGGAACCCGCCGCCGTTGCCGGTCGGGACGAGCCCGCTGTCCCACACGAGGGTCCAGTCGTCCGGGGTGGTCTCGCGGTACAGCACGTAGGTCAGCCCGTCCGCGCCGTCGGCCGCGGTGTACCGGACCCGGGCCGAGATCGTGATCAGGCGCGACGTGTCGACGACCTCGATCGCGTCGAGCTTGTAGCACCAGTCGGCCACGTCGTCGTTGGTGTCGCCGCCGAGATCGGAGGTGACCACCGGGCCGCCGAACGCCATCGCACACAGCATCGCCAGAACCGACATGTCCGCCTCCGACGGATCCCCCGTCTACAGCACCCATTCCCGCCCGGCCACCCCGATGGCGGTCAATTGTTGGTCGGCTCGACCAGCCGGAGCCCGACCAGCTGGACGAGGCCGTCGGCGCGCACCTCTGCGACCACCGGCTCGTCGCCCCGGATCGGCCGGGACGTCGGCAGCTCGACCACCCCGCCGGCGAGCGACGCCGCGCTCAGCGGCGCGGACGCCACCTCCTCCCCGCTCGCCCGGAC
>JBEBJW010000416.1:0-6283 GCA_040079715.1 Myxococcota bacterium
GGCCGGTGGAACGCGCTGACCGACGTGCCCGGGGTCCGGGTCGGCCACACCACGCTGGTGGCGGGGGACGGCCCGCTGGTCGTCGGCCGGGGCCCGGTTCGGACCGGGGTGACCGCGATCCTGCCGCACGACGGCCCGGTGTGGGCCCGCCAGGTGCCCGCCGCGGTCCGGGTCCTGAACGGCGCCGGCGAGCTGACCGGGTGGGCCCAGATCCAGGAGTACGGCACGCTCGAGTCGCCGATCGTCCTGACGAACACGATGTCGGTGGGGGCGGCGCACCGCGGGTGCCTCGACTGGCTGGTCGCGCGCGAGCCGGCGTTGATCGACGACTTCGTCCTGCCGGTCGTGTCCGAGACCTACGACGGGTTCCTGAACGACGCGATCGGTCAGCACGTCCGCCCCGAGCACGTCGTCGCCGCGCTCGACGCCGCCGCGACCGGCCCGTTCGCCCGCGGGAACGTCGGCGGCGGGACCGGGATGGGGTTGTTCGGGTTCAAGGGCGGGATCGGCACGTCGTCCCGGGTGACCGAGCCCGGGTGGACGGTCGGCGTGCTGATCCAGGGCAACTTCGGCCGGCGCCACCAGCTCCGGATCGACGGCGACCCGGTCGGGCGGCGGCTCACCGACCTCGCCCCGGTCCGCGGTAGCTCCCCGCGCCCGCCGGAGGGCGGACCCGCTCCCGAGCCCGCGCGGGAGGGGTCGATCGTGGTGGTGATCGCGACCGACGCCCCGCTGTCGGACCGGCAGCTCGGGCGGCTCGCGGAGCGGGGCAAGCTCGGGATCGCGCGGACCGGCGGGATCGCGGGCAACAGCTCCGGCGACCTGCTGCTCGCGTTCTCGACCGCGCCGGAGGTCCAGGTCCCGCGCGGGCCGGCGCCGTTCACCGATCGCGGCCCGCCGCGCCTGCTGACCACGCCCCGCCTCCACGACGCGTGGATCGACCTGCTGTTCGAGGCGGTGATCGACGCGACCGAGGAGGCGATCGTCGACGCGCTCGTCGCGGCCGACACGATGGTCGGGCGCGACGGCAACACGCTGTTCGGGATCCCGCACGACCGGATCCGGCGGTAGCGCGCCCGCCGACGGAGGTCAGGGCGTCCCGCCGTCCACGCAGGTGCACTTGTCACCGAGGCACACGAAGTCGTCGGCGCACACCACCAGGTTGCAGTCGTCGCTGGTCTCGGGGCCCTGACAGGTGCAGAACAGCCCCTCGCAGTCGTACGGGTCGCCGACGCCGATCTGGTAGGCCAGGTCGTCGGACGCGTCGTCCATCGCCGTGTGGGCCGGCTGCGCGGTGCGGCAGCTCTGGGTCGACGTCGGCAGGAACAGGTCGATCTTCGCGATCAGCGTGTGGACCGCGGCCACGACCAGCGTCGGGGTGCCGGCCGCGACCATCTCGGCGTCGGACGGCAGCGCGGCGCGGGCGACGCGGGCCTCGGTGTACTCGGCGGACAGGTAGCACGGGCCGGCGATCGCCGGGGTGGCGAGCGCGGCGGACACGACGGACGCGGCGAGCATCGAGCGGATCATCACGGACTCCTGTGGTTCCCGTCCCGCTGTTGCAGCTCCGGTGCCGTCCCGCCGCACGGTCCGACGCCGAGGATCGCGGGGCCGTCGATGCGCGCGCGCGCGAGCTACCGCGCTTCGAGCGAGATCGCCCCGTTCCGGGTCTCGAGGTGGATCGGCGCGCCGCCCCCGGCGAGGCGGATCGGCATCCGGGTGGTGGACACGGGCATCCCGAGCCGGATCCGGCCTTGCTCGGTCGTCGCGTCGAGGTCGGCGGCGTACGACCGGGGGACGGCCAGCGCGATCGGGCCGTTGGTCGTCCGCAGGTCGAGCCCGGCGCCCTGCCAGCCGGGGCCGTCGAGGACGACGTCGAGGCCGCCGTTGGTGGTGGTCCCGGTGACCCGGCCGTTCACGTCGGTCAGCGAGATCCCGCCGTTCGTGGTCCGGAGATCGATCGACGCGGCGATCGACGTGACCGACAGCCCGCCGTTGGTCGAGGTCAGCGTCAGGTCGGTGCCGGCCGGCGCGTGGATCTCCCAGCTCACGACCCAGGTCTCGTCGCGCCGGAGGGTCGGGCCGGTCGCCCCGAGCCGCCCCGGGTCGACCGCGAGCGCCACCCGGGACACGATCGCGTCGGCGTCGGCGTTGGTGGAGGCGTTCGCCTGGATCACCGCCCGGACCGACACCTCGTCGCGGTCCCACCCGACGACCGAGATCCCGCCGTTGGTGGTCTCGACCCGGAGCGCGCCGGTCGGCGCCACCGTCGCGTCGCGGACCGCGCACGACCAGCCCTTCGGATGCTGGCCGCTGTCGCGACACGGATCCTCCGCCGCGCCCGCCCGCCCGGCGAGCCCAATCGACACGAGCGCTCCGACACCCAGCGTCCCGACACCCAGCATCCCGACCTCCCGACGGTCAGATGCCGGCCGCGCCCGGAAGGTTGGAACGGCGACGGCGATCTCCGCGGTCCGGAGGGTCACCCTCCGCGACGCCTACAGCGGCCGGTCGGCGGGGAGGCACAGCAGGCGGACCGTGCCGCGCGCGACCACCGCGCCGTCCGCGTCGAACACCTGGCCGTCCCACAGCTGCACCGTCCGGCCGCGGCTGACCGGGGTGGCGACCGCGCGGAGGTGGCCGTCCCGGACCGCCTTGACGAACGACGTGTGGTTGTCGAGCCCGACCGTCCGCTGCCCGCGCGCCGCCGCGACCAGGTGGGCGCCGATCGAGGTGATCGTCTCGATCACCCCGCAGTACACGCCGCCGTGGACGATGCCGTACCCCTGGCGGTGCCGCTCGTCGACGTCCCACTCGCACCACACCTCGTCGACCGTGGCGCGGGTGATCGTCAGCCCCATCGCGCGCACCCAGCCGTCCCCGGGCAGCGCGTTGATCACCGCGGCGAAGTCCTCCGGCACGCTGTCCTCCCGGTGGGGTTCCTAACCCCGCGCCGACCGGGTACGACGGCCCATGCACCACCCGTCCCGTCGCGCCGCCCTCGCCCGCGCCCTCGCCCTCGTCGCCGCCGCCGCCGTCCCCCGCCGGGCCCGCGCGGTCGAGCCCCGGATGGTCCCGGAGCCCGTGCCGGTGTCGGTCGAGGTCGCCGAGGACGAGGCGTTCGCCACCGTCGTCGCCCGGTACGACGTGCGGGCGGTCCCGGCGTTCGCCCACAGCGTCCACGTCGACGTCGACGGCCTGCGACCCGGCCGGTGGTACGTCTACCGGTTCCACGCGGGCCAGGCGACGAGCCCGGTCGGGCGCACCCGGACCGCCGACGCGCCGGACGCGGCGGTGGATCGGCTCCGGTTCGCGATCGCGAGCTGCCAGCACTTCGAGCACGGCTGGTACACCGCCCACCGGGGCCTGCTCGCCGAAGACCTCGACCTGATGCTGTTCCTCGGCGACTACATCTACGAGGGCTCGTGGGGCGACGACCCGGTCCGGAGCTACCTCGGCGGCGAGGCGCTCACCCTCGCCGACTACCGCGTCCGGCACGCGCAGCACAAGACGGACCCGGCCCTGCGGGCGCTCCACGCGGCCGTCCCGTGGATCACCACCTGGGACGACCACGAGGTCGAGAACGACTGGGCCGGCGACCGGTCGGAGTACCTGGACCCCGGGTTCCTCCCCCGGCGCGCCGCGGCGTTCCAGGCGTACTTCGAGCACCTGCCGTTCCCGCGGTCCCGGCTCCCCGGGATCGACGGGTTCCGGATGCACGACACGCTCACGTTCGGCAGCCTCGCGCGGTTCTGCGTCCTCGACGATCGCCAGCACCGCGACCCGCAGCCGTGCCCGGGTCCGTCGAAGGGCGGCGGCTCGACCGTGGTGGCGGACGCGGCGTGCCCGTCGCTCGGCGACCCGGCCCGGACGATGCTCGGCGCGGACCAGGAGGCGTGGGTCGATCGGACGCTCGCGGCGTCCACCCAGCGGTGGACGATCCTCGCCCAGCAGACGCTGGTCACCCCGGTCGACTGGAACCCCGAGGCCGGCAAGCACACCTGGACCGACGGGTGGGACGGGTATCCGGCCGCGCGCCGCCGGCTGCTCGGCACGCTCAAGAAGCGGAAGGTGTCGAACCCGGTGATCGTCGGCGGGGACGTCCACGCGTCGTACGTGTCCGACGTCCGGCTCGATCCCGCGGATCCGCGGTCGGCCGGGATCGCGACCGAGTTCTGCGGGACGTCGATCACGTCCCAGGGGTCGACGGTCGAGGAGAACGAGGCCACGATCCGCGACAACCCGCAGTTCGCGTTCATCGACGGGGTCCACCGCGGGTACGTCGCGTTCGAGCTCGGCCCGACGACGCTGACCGCCCGGGTCCGCGGGGTCGACACGAAGGATCCGCTGGCGGTCCCGAACACGCTCGCCACGTTCACCGTCGCCGACGGCGCCCCGGTGGTCCGCCGCGGGTGATCCGATCGACATACGTCGGTGGATCGCGCGCGCCACACCGGGTGAAGCCGCACCAGCCCGCGATCCCCGCGAACGATCGGCCTCCGGCCAGGATCGTATCGGTCGCACCGCGTGGAGCGCGGCGGGTGCGGTATCGTGGGCCATGCTGATCCCCAAGCAGATCCTGTCCGAGTTCCGCCTCCGGTCGTACCAGCGGGTGCTGGAGGCGATGCAGCTCGTGGGGCAGATCGCCGTCGAGCCCACCTCCCTCGCCGGCACCGACCGGCGCGAGGTGATCGATCTGGTCGGGCGCCTCGTCCACGTCGCCGTCGCCCGCGACGCCGAGGACTACTACCCCGCGCTGTACGCGCTCCACCGCGAGGTCCTCCGGTGGGAGCCCGGACGGCCGCCGACCGTGACCCTGTCGCGGGCCGCGCGGACGGTCCACCGGATCCTGGCGGACGGCCCGTGGGCCGGCGGGACCTGGCATCCGCCGGCGGTCGACGCCTGACCGGGGCGTACCGGCGCCACGATTCCCTCCCTGGGGAGGGCCAGGGTGGGGTGAACATAATTCAGCTTCGCCCGACGAAGTCCGGGGCGAAGATGAATTCACCACACAGTCCAGGGCGTGGTGTGGGGGTCTCACCCGGTCCGGTCGCGGTGCCTCCGCCTACGCCTCCGTTCGCGCGGTCGGGGGACGTGCGAGGACGAACACCCCGGCGTACAGCCCGCCGAGCTCGATCACCCGCACGTGGCGCGTCTCCCACCCGTCCACCACCCGCAACGCCCGGTTGAACGCCCCCCGACGGGCCGCCAACACCACCAGCCGGGCGTCGTCGGTCGCGATCGCGTCCGCCGCCCGGAGGAACCCGCGGTACAGCGCCTCGAGGTCGAGGCCCTTGCCGAGGCGGTGGCCGAACGGCGGGTTCGTGACGATCGTGTCGAACCGCTCGCCGGCCCACAGCTCCGCGAGCGCGCGGGCGTCGCCGACCCGCACCTCCGACCGGTCCGCCGCCCCGGCGTGGGCGAGGTTGTCGCGCACCCCGTCGGCGCACCGGAGGTGCAGATCGCTCGCCGCCAGCCGGACCGCGGGCCACCGGGCGGCGGCCTCGACCACCACCGTGCCCCCGCCGGCGAACGGGTCGAGCAGGCGCAGCGGAGGCGGGCCGTCAGCCGGGCGGGCGAGCTCGAGCAGCGCCCACGCCACGTTCGCGCGCAGGGACGTCTCCGGCCGGAACGGGCCCGGGCTCCGCCGCGACAGGCCGCGCTCGAGCTGGACCCCGAGCCGGACGTCCGACCCGCGAACGTCGCACCGGAGCACCACGTCCGGGTCGACGAGGCGCACCCGCCGGACCCGCGCGTCGCGGACCCCGGCCCCCGCGATCCGCTCGACGTCCTCGCTGGTGAACGGGTGGGCGCCGACCCGCTTGCACCGGACCCGGAACGACACGTCGTCGGGATCGAGCTCGGGGATCGTCGGCGCCGCGTCGGCTACCGCGCGGCGGATCGCGGCCAGCGGCTCGTCCGGCGGCAGCGCGAACCGGAGGATCGGCCGGACGATCCGGTGGATCGACCGCAGGGCGAGCGCGTCCGACACCCGCAGGCCGTCCGACCACACCCGGAGATGCCCGGCGAGGCCGTCCGGGCGCAGCTCGCCCCCGAGGTGCGGCACCCGCGCCCGGAGCTCGCCCAGCGCCAGGTCCTCGAGGCCCGGATCGGTGGTCAGCTCGAGGACCGCCACCGTCACCGGCGGGCGAGCCGGACGGCGGCGAACGCGCACCCGGCGAGGATCGCCGCCTGGAGCACCGGGCTCGCCACCAACAGCAGGTCGCGCATCGTCTGGCTCCCGCGGAGCTCCACCACGCACGACGGGACGGACGCGAGGGCG